>JAAWNI010000111.1 GCA_022798855.1 Lawsonibacter sp.
GTAGAACTCCACGGTGATGCACAGCACCATGCCCTTGGACCAGTCGTCGGGCTTCTTGGCCAGGATGTTGATGGAGCCGGCGGCCACGCGGCCCTGGGCGATGGCGGAGAACAGTCCGCCGAGGGCCATGGGCAGGCAGGCGGCAAAGTACTGGAAGCCCTGCGCAATGGTCAGCTCAGGCAGAACGCCGGACAGCAGGCCCATGCGGAACACGGCGAAGAACCACACCACCAGGCCGTACAGGCCCTGGGTGCCGGGGATTACCTGAAGGATCATGACTTTACCAAACTTGCTGGGGTCCTCGCACAGCAGGCCAGTGCCGGCCTCACCGGCGATGCCGGTGCCCTTGGCGGAGCCGATGCCGCTGAGCACAGCAGCCAGGCCCGCGCCCAACAGGGCCAGTCCCAGGCCGCCGAAGGCGCCAAAGAGCGTTCCGCTCTGCTGAAGTTCAAACATCTGAGCGATTTCATTCATGATTTTTTCCTCCTCTTATTTGACTACATCGTAGTATTTGGTATTGAGATCCAGGGGGCGGAAGGGCCTTCCGCCGTCCTGGTAGAACTTGCCGAAGTACTCCAGGCACTGCAAGCGCAGGTCGTGGACGTAGCAGCCCAGCAGGTTCAGCGCGAAGTTCAGGGTATTGCCCGCGAAGGAGATGATCAGGAAAATCACGATGTTGCCGGGGATGGCCCCCAGGGTGTTGAACACCTGGGCGATGACCGAACCGGCCAGCATCAGGGCCATGAGGCGGGAGTAGGACAGGATGTCCCCGAAGTAGCCCGTCACATGGTTGTACAGGGAGCCGAAAATGCCGGTGACCTTGCCAAAGCCCTGGTTTTGAACCACAGGGCCGGCCACCACCAGCACGCCGCCAAGGGCCAGCACGATGGGGGTGATCCCCGCGATCATCAGGCCCAGCCCGGCAAAGACGATCCACCAGGTAACCTCCTCAAAGACGGCGTCCATCACCTGGCCGTTTTTCAGCTTGGAAACAAAGCTGACGGCCATGCCGGTGATGATCTGCACAAAGCCCAGGCACATGGCCCCGACGAGGATCATCATAGTGTCCTCCAGGGGGGTGAACAGGGCGGGCAGGGCGAAGTCGCCGCCGGTGGTCAGCTTGACCACCTGGGTCAGGAAGTCGCCGAAGAAGCCGCCGGTGAGGGCGCCCATGATAAAGGTCGTCACGCCGCACAGCACCAGCAGGCCGCACAGGTGGCCGAAGGTGCCGCCGGGCTTCTTCTTTTTCAGGATGACCGCCCCAGCCAGCATCATCAGCAGGCCGTAGCCCATGTCCGCCATCATGATCCCGTAGAACAGGATGAAGAAGGGGGCCATCAGGGGGTTGGGGTCCAGCGTCCCATAGGCGGGCAGGGAGTACATCTCCGTGACCATGTTCAGGGGCTTGGTCAGTATGTTGTTTTTCAGCTTCACCGGCACCTGGGGGTAGTCCTCCGGGGCGGGGTCGCTGACTTCGCAGGCGCAGGGGTAGGCCGCCAGCGCCTTCTCCAGCTGGGGCCAGCTCTCCGCCGGGACCCAGCCCTCCAGCAGGAAGGTCTGGGCGGTGTCCAGCAGCCTGCCCCGGGACTCCTCCCGCTGGGCGTTGGCCCCGGCCAGGTCGGACAGCTGCCGCAGGGGGGCGTTGAGTTCACCCATGCCGGCCAGCTCCTCCTCGATGGAGGCGGCCTCCTCCCTGAGCGCCTTAGTCTCCTGGTACAGGCGGCCCAGGTTTTCCGCCGCGGTGCCCGTCCAGTCCCGCAGGTTGGCCCGGGACCAGCCCAAGGCCTTCAGCTTTTCCAGAACGCCCTCCGCCTGGCTGGCGTGGCACACCAGCATACAGTAGTGGAAATCCCGTTCGGTGTACACCTCGGTGAGCTGGGCCAGCCCGCCGGCGGCCTGGACCTCGCCCTCCGCCTGGTTCATGGGGACATTGGCGGGCAGGGTGCCCAGCTGGATGGCCACCTGGGGGGTGGAGCCCGTCTCCAGGGGAAGGTCCAGGTCCATCCAGGGGCGGAGCACCTCCTTCTGGGCTTCCAGCTTGTTCTCCTCGGCGCGGATGGCGGCCAGCCGCCGGTCCAGATCGTTGACCGCCTTTGCGGCCTGGCGGGCCCTCTCGGCCCGCTCCTCGCTCAGGAAATCCCCCTCCGGCACGCCGGGCTTGGGGTCCAGCAGCCCGCCCTTGGCGGGGGTGTAGCGCTTGAGCACCTCCAGCGCCCTTTCGGCCTGGGCCTTCTCCTCGTGGGCGGCGGCCAGTCCGCCCGTGTCCGGACGGGTGAGGGCGGACCACACCGGGTCCTCCTGGTCCGCCTCCGGCTGGATGACCTCCACACAGCCCATGTGCTGGAGCTTTCGGAGCAGTTCCTCCCGGTCGCCGGCCATGCCCACCATGCGCAGGCGTTTCATTTTTACTATGGCCATTACCGTTCCACGACCCTTCCAACAATGAGCTGTGCGGCCTCCTCAAGCCGGTTTCGGGCATTCCGCCTCAGTGTCTCGCAGTCCTCCTCCGCCCGCCCCAGCTCCTCCTGAGTCAGCTGGGCGGCTTTGTTTTCCGCTGCCGCCATCATCTGGCGGGCTGCCCCACGGGCCCGCTGCCGGGCCTGCTCCACAATCTGCTTCGCTTCCCGCTGGGCGTCGGCCAGCTTTTGCTTGGCCTGGACCGCTGCGGCCTCCCGATCCGCTTTAGCCTTCGCCTCCGCCTGGGTGACCGTCTGAATTGCTTCTAATGCCATGATTTCACCACCTTTTTCCGCTTGCCAAAATAGGGTATCTGCTACTGTAATATTGTAGTAAAGATTTCCGAAAAAATCAAGGCCTTTTTCAGGTGTTTTCCATAGACAATTTAAAGCGGATGTCCAAGTATTTCATACATTTCTTCAACAAATAAAAAATGTCCGGCCGCGCGCCGCAGCCGGACGATCTTTCAAACGCTCAAATCTCAGGCACCTGGGGCCCCTTCCAGCACCGCCTGGAAGACCTCCCGGCCCTCCTCGGCCTGGGGGACGATCTGGACCGTCCGCTCCTTTTCCAGTTCCGGCAGGGCCGACAAGGCCTCCTTGTCCCCCCAGATCCGATAGCCGAACTGGTCCAGCATCTGGGGCGTCACCCCGCTTACGGCGCTCCCCTCGCCCAGGATGCCCCCCGTGATCCGCAGGGACACCTTGGTTCCATAGGGCTCCACCGCCTGCTGGACCTGGGCCAGGAAGTCCTCCAGCTGGGCGGTAAACTGGCTGGGGTCATAGGAGTCGGACCGGCGGATGTTCTCCAGCTTGCCGGTGACGGGGAAGTAGAACTCCTCCAGAAGGATCTCGTCAAAGCCCATGGAGGCCAGCTCGCCGCACAGGGCGGCGTTGTAGGCCCGTATCTCCTCCCGGCCCGGGCTGGTCCAACGCAGGCTCAGCTCGTCCCGCCAGTTCCAGTCGGTGCCCGCCCAGCGCAGGGCCAGCCGGTTGTTGTAATAGGGCACAGTGTCATCCCGGAAGCAGTGCACCCGGGCGATGGTGTATACCTCCCCCTCGTTCCACTGCTTCAAGGCGTCGGCCGACGCCTGCTGGCCGTTCACGTGGGACCAGCCGGCGATGCTCTGCTCCGAGGGCCAGGCCAGCTGGCCCATCTGGTCCTTGACCTCCAGCACCACCGCTTCCGCCCCCGACTCCTCCAGCCGGGCGGCGGCGGCAGTCCCGCTGGCCACCTCGTCCACCGTCAGGGACAGGGCAAAGCCGGGGGGCTCCGGCTCAGGAACGGGCTCCGCGTCCGGCTGGCTGCCGCCGGGGTCCTCAGACAGGCTGACGTCGGGCAGCTCGGGCAGGGACGAGGAGCCCTCCGGCTCCGGCCGCTCCTGCCGGAACATCTGGAGGAAGGGGGGCAGGTCCAGCCGCACCCCGTCGTCGGTGTAGACCAGGTAGCGCTGGAGGTAGACCACCCCGGCCAGCACAAGCACCACCACCACCGCCAGGGCAATGGCAATCATCCTCAATATATCAGTTACCGTCTTGCGGCCCCGGTAGCCGCCCACATCCCGGTTGGAACGACTCATAGCGCTCCTCCAAACTATCGTGATTGGTAATTTTTAGTAGACATAACTACGTTAGCAGTTTATTATATCAAGTTTCCCGCCCTTTTACAACCGAAAAATTGGGAAGAAATCTTAAATTTCTATGATTTCCTCAAATCACCATGCCGCCGTCCGCCGCCAGCACCTGCCCGGTGATGAAGGAGGACCGGCTGGAAGCCAGAAATTCGATGGCTTCGGCCACCTCCTCCGCCCCGCCGATCCGGCACAGGGGGGCGTCCTCCCCCAGCTGGGCCAGGGCCTCGGGGGGCAGATCCCGGTTCATGTCGGTGCCGATGACTCCGGGGGCCACGCAGTTCACCCGGATGTTCGAGGGCCCCAGCTCCTTGGCCAGGGCCTTGGTCAGGCCGATGACCCCCGCCTTGGCGGCGGAGTAGGGCGCCTCGCAGGAGCCGCCGGCGGCCCCCCACATGGAGGACACCGTCACAATGGCCCCCCGCTGCCGCCGGACCATGCCGGGGACGGCCGCCCGGAGGGTGTAAAACACTCCGTCCAGGTCCACCGACATCACCTGGCGCCACTGGTCCGGCGTGGTATCGGTGAGCAGCTGCTGGGGCAGGGCCACACCGGCGTTGCAGACCACGGCGTCCAGCGGGCCCAGGGCCGCTTCCGACTCCCGGACCAGCCGCTCCGCCTGCACCGGGTCAGCCACGTCCGCCTGGATGGGGACGGCCCCCACGCCAAGCCCGGACAGCTCCCGGACCAGCGCCTGGGCCTTGTCCCGGCTGGAATTGAAGTTGACCGCCACGTCCCAGCCCCTTTGGGCGAACAGCCGGGCCGCGGCCACGCCGATGCCCCGGGACGCGCCGGTGATGAGTACCTTTGACATAGGACAGCTCCTTTTCACGCTTCTTTGCCCCGCTGTTTTTGCTCCATATCTGTTCAGCCAAAAACCCCTTGGACCAGCACCATGTAGAAGACGGTGGCCCCGAAGATGGAGAGCAGGTCGTTGCCCTTCCACAGGTGGAGGAGGACGGCGGCCAGGCCCGCAGCCAGGGGCGGGGCCCAGCCCCCCAGCGTGGTAAACGCCACCCCTTTCAGGCAGTAGACGATGAGCATGGCGATGATGGCCGGGGGCAGCACCCGGCCCAGATAGAGGACGATTTTCGGGGGATGGTCCCCCCGGTCGAAGAGGAGGAAGGGCAGCGCCCTGGTAAAGAAGGTCACCGCCGCCATCACGGCGATGGAGGCCAGGGTCTGGGCGGGGGTCAGGGGCATGGGGACTCCTCCTCTCTGTGTTGTTCCTCATCCAGCCGGGGCCGGAGCAGGGCCAGGGCAACCACAATCATGCCCAGGGCGGGGAGGAGCATGTCCTCCGCCCCCACCAGCAGAAGGCTGGCCAGGGTGGCCGCGCCCCCCAGCAGGGCGGGCAGGTGGCTGCCGGCGGCCTTCCACTGGCCCACGGCGATGACCAAGAACAGGGCGGTCATGGCGAAGTCCACCCCGGTGGTGTCAAAGCCCAGGGCGGAGCCCAGCAGAGAGCCGAGCACCGACCCCAGCACCCAGTAGCTCTGGTCCAGCAGGGCCACGGCGAAGAAGAAATCGTGCTCCTCCACCCCCTCCGGGGCCTTCGCTGAGGACAGAAGGGCATAAGTCTCGTCGGTGAGGGAGAAGATCATATAGAACTTCCGAAAACCCATCCCGCGGAATTTCTCCAGCATGGACAGCCCATAGACCAGGTGGCGGAAATTGACCATCAGGGTCAGGAAGGCCGTCTGCGCCAGGGGGGCCCCCGCCGCCAGCAGGGAGACGCCCAGGTACTGCCCTGAGCCGGCGTAGATGGCCAGGCTCATCAGAGCCGCCCAGCCCACGCCGTAGCCGATGGACTGGAGCATCAGCCCGAAGGCCATGCCGATGGCCAGATAGCCCATCAGCACAGGGACCGTCACCGGAAAGGCGGCGGCCAAGGTCTTTTGATTCATCGCGGAGATACACCTCTATATCAGCAGTTTCGCTATATTGTACTCGCTTTTTCCGTCGGAAGCAACCCCCTTGTGGAAAAACGCTCTGCCGTTGGCTCCCTCCTTGAGGGAGCTGGCACCGCCGCAGGCGGTGGCTGAGGGAGTAAAACAGCGATTTCATACAACTTTTCCATCAAAATCCCCCCCCAACACGGCTCCACCGCGCCGCCCCCCTCCCAAATGGGGGCTCTTTTACAGTCTGGGGGCGCACGGTCTTGAGCGGCGTTTCATTTTGTTAAGAAAAAATAAAGTTTCCTCCTTCGGCTTGATTTTTCATTTCAGTAAACTATAATATGTATCAATACCTTCTTTTCCCTGGAGGAACCCCCTATGAACCGCCTTCTTTTTATTTACAATCCCACCTCGGGCACCGGACAGGTGAAGGGCGCCCTGGCCCCCGTGCTGGACGTGTTCACCAAGGCGGGGTGGATCACCACCTCCTACCCCACTCAGTGCAAGGGAGACGCCGCCCGGACCGCTCAGGAGCTGGGGCCGCAGTTCGACCGGGTGGTCTGCGCCGGCGGCGACGGCACGCTCAGCGAGGTGGCCTCCGGGCTGATGCTGCTGGACGCCCCGCCCCCCCTGGGCTACATCCCCTTCGGCTCCACCAACGACTGCGCCACCACCTTAAAGCTGCCCCGGAAGCCCCGGGAGGCCGCCCTGGTGGCCGCCGGCACCGGCGTCCCCACCCCCGTGGACGTGGGGATGCTGAACGACACCGCCTTTGTCTACGTGGCCGCCTTCGGGGCCTTTACCAAGGTGGCCTACGACACCCCCCAGGACCTGAAAAACACCTTCGGCCACCTGGCCTATATCTTCGCCGGCATCGCCTCCCTGCCCACCATCGCCCCCTACCACATGACGGTGGAGTACGACGGGCAGGCCCTGGAGGACGACTTCTATTTCGGCATGGTGAGCAACTCCCAGTCCATCGGCGGGATCAAGCCCCCCAAGGTGGACCGGGTGGTCCTGGACGACGGGCTGTTTGAGGTCACGCTGGTGAAAAAGCCACTCAGCCTGGCCGACCTGACCGACGGGCTCCAGGCCCTTGTCAGCCTGTCCCCCTCCGACCGCTCCGGCGCCCTGGTGCAGTTCCAGGCCCGCGCCCTCACCTTCACCAGCGACCAGTCCATCCCCTGGACGGTGGATGGGGAGTTTGGCGGCAGCCGGCCGGTGAACCGGGTGGAAAACCGGCGCAAGGCGCTGAACATCATCCGGGGCGTCCAAACTTAGAACCGGTATTCATAATCGAAAATGCTGGATGGACGAGGAATTTTGCCGCCCTGCAAGGTAAAAAATCACAGGAATCCTTTGTGGATTTCAAGATTTTTTAACGCCGCAAGGCGGCTAAAGGCCCGTCCAGACGGTCGTTTGAGATTGTGAATACAGGT
>JAAWNI010000112.1 GCA_022798855.1 Lawsonibacter sp.
GACATCTACATCATGAAGCCCACCCCGGAGCGGAACTACTACGTCCTGTCCACCTTCGGCATGGGGGCCCACCGGATGAATGTGCCCGAGGAGCTGGCGGACCAAAAGCTGGAGCGGGCGGAGATCATCGCCACCCTGCCCCCCGACTGGAAGCTTGGCCAGGAGGGCGAGGAGTGGTACTGGCCCATCCGCTGGCTGAAAATCCTGGCCCGCCTGCCCATCAACGAGGACGGCTGGCTGGGCTGGGGCCACACCGTCGCCAACCCGGACGACGCCCCCTTCGCGGGGAATACCAAGCTGTGCGGCCTGATGCTCACCCAGCCCCAGGGCTTCGACAAGGACGCGGTGTGCTGCGAACTCCCCGGCGGGGACGAGGTGAATTTCTACCACATGATCCCCCTCACCTTTGAGGAGATGCAGTTCAAGATATACCACAGCGCCCAGGAGCTGCTGGAGCGGTTTGCCCCGGAGCAGCTGGCGGTGGTGGACATCCACCGGGAGAGCGTCTGCGGCGACCTGCCCAAGAAGCGGTTCGCCATCCCCCGGGAGGAGCTGAAACAGCTCTACGAGGGGGACGGCCCCCAGGGGTGTATTGCCACCGACCGCATTGTGGTGGATGGGGCCCCCGTGGGCTACTGCTACCGGGAGGAGCCCGACCCCGGCGACGAAGCCTGGGACAGCGGCTGGCGCTTTACCGCCGGGGACGAGAGCGATTCCTATATGGACGACCCGGACCGCTCCGGCGTCTACGCCCTGAACACCATCTGCAACTACGACCCGGAGGTGCTCCCCCTGCTGGACTCCGAGCCGGGCACCGCCTGGAGCCGGGGGGAGGACGGGGTGTTCCGCCCTGAGCTGTACGAGGACAACTGATTACATCTAATAGATAAACAGGAGGAAAAACTATGGATCTCAAAGGAACACAGACCGCGGAAAATCTCCGCAAGGCCCTGGCGGGGGAGTCCATCGCCCGCAACAAATACACCTATTTCGCCATGGCCGCCCGGGCCAATGGAGACGAGGAGGTAGCCGCCGCCTTTGAGCAGATGGCCCGGAACGAGATGACGCACGCCAAGTTCTGGTTCGAGCAGCTCTACGGCAAGCCCACCAGCACCAAGGACTGCCTGACCCAGGCCGCCATGGGGGAGTACAGCGAGTGGCACGACATGTACCCCGCCTTTGCCGCCCAGGCCCGGGCCGAGGGCCTGGAGGACATCGCGGCCATGTTCGAGAAGGTAGCCACCATCGAGCGCAGCCACGAGGGCCGCTTTATGACCCTGCTGGCCAGACTGTCTCAGGCCGCCCCTGAGCAGGCCCCCGCTCCCGCCCGGGAGGAGCCGCCCCAGCGCAAGAAAAAGACCGGCTACCGCTGCCAGTTCTGCGGTGCGGTGTTTGAGGAGCGGCCCGACCTGTGCGATGTGTGCCAGGCCATCGGGGCCTTTGAGCTGGTGGAGTACTACGAATAAACAGATGCGATGTCCGGCCCCGGCGGTTTTTTGGCCGCCGGGGTTGACATTTTAGCACCCATCCAGTATAATCCAAACTGTCTCAAATAAGACAGAATGGAGGTGGCGGCGGTGCCGCTGAACCAGGAGGAGCTCTCCCTGCTGGCCGCCTGCCCCCTGTTCCAAAAGGTGGAGGGGGGCTGGCTCCGCTCCCTGGCGGAGCTGGAGGGGGCCGGCCTGACCCGCTTCGGCCCGGGCCAGGTGGTATACGACCCCCGGCACTTCCGCCGCTCCCTGGGGGTGGTGCTGTCGGGGCAGCTCCAGGTGGCGAAGGGGAGCCTTGCCGTCAGCGTGCTGGGGCCGGGGGACCTGTTCGGGGCCGCCGCCCTGTACAGCGACGAGCCTGAGTTCGCCGCCACCATCACAGCCAAGGGGGCCAGCCGGTGCCTGATGCTGGAACAGCGGCTGGTGGACCGCCTGCTGGCTGAACAGGGCCAAATCCGGGAAAACTATCTGCGCTACCTCACCGGGCGGGTCCGGTTTCTCTCCGGGCGGCTGCAAACCCTGGCCCAGCCGGGGGTGGAGGGCAAGCTGGCCCGCTACCTGCTGGCCAGCGGGGGCAGCTCCTGCCCCGCCACCCAGCTGTGCCAGCGGCTGGGGATGAGCCGTGCTTCCCTCTACCGGGCCTTCGCCGCCCTGGAGGACAGCGGCCTGATTACCCGGAAGGGCAAGACCATCACCGTCCTGGACCCGGTGGGATTGGAGACGGTGCTGTAACTGCCCTGTAACCAACCATCTCTGTAGGGGCGGCTATTAGCCGCCTGCGTAAACAGGACAATCTGATAAAACCGCGGGCGGATAATATCCGCCCCTACACCCTTGTAATCCAAAATAATTGATAGTTGAAAGGAAGATCATGATGAAACGCACCCTCTCGTTCCTCCTCACCGCCGCGCTGTCCCTGTCCCTGCTGGCGGGCTGCGGGCCCAAGACGCCCCCGGTCGGGGGCTCCGCCGCCTCCAACCCCGGCTCTGTCTCAGCCAGCTCCGGCCAGCCGGAGGGCCCCAGTTCTGAGGATGCCAGCCTGCCCCCCAACAGCTCCGACGGCTTCACTTTGCCCAAGGTTATGGTCCTCTCCGGCCCCACCGGTGTGGGCGCGGCCAAGCTGATGGCGGATGGAGAATATGCTCAGGAACACCTTGAAGAAACCGGCATTCCCATGACCCCAGACGGCGAAGCATATATAGTGGATAATATCACTGTCGCCACCGACAACACCCAGGTCCAGGCCGCTCTGGCCAACAAGGATGTGGACATTGCCGCCATCGCCACCAACGCCGCCGCCGCCCTCTACGCCAAGACCGACGGGGCCATCCAGGTGCTGGCCGTCAACACCCTGGGGGTGCTCTATATCCTGGAGAAGGGGGACACCGTCCACGACCTGGCCGACCTGGCGGGCAAGACCCTGTACGCCCCCTCCAACACCAAGGGGGCCAACCCGGAGCACATTCTCAACCATCTGCTGGCCAGCACCAACATGGACCTGGCCCAGGTCAAGATTGAATGGCTCACCCCTCAAGAGATCACCGCCAAAATGTCCTCCGAAGACGCTGGCATCTGCATGCTCCCCGTCCCCGCCGCCACCGCCCTGATGGTGAAGGACAGCGGCGTCCGCCAGGCCATTTCCCTGTCCGGTGCCTGGGAGGAGCTGGAGGGCTCCCCCCTGCCTATGGGCTGCGTGGTGGCCCGTACGGAGTATATTGAAGAGAATCCTCTTGGGGTGGAGGCCTTCCTGTCCGCCTATGAGAAGTCCATCGACTATATCAAAGGCAATGAGGAGAGCAGTCTCCTCTCAGGGGCCGGCTCCCCGCCGGTGCTGGTGGCCCAATATGGCTTCGCCCCCAATGAGGCTGTAGCCGCCAAAGCCATCCCCCAGTGCTCCCTCACCTTCATCACCGGCCAGGAGATGAAGTCTGTTCTGGAGGACTACTACACCATCCTCTTCCAGGCCGAGCCCAAGTCCATCGGCGGCGGCCTGCCCTACGACGATTTCTACTATGGGGTGGACTAAGCCCCTGAAAAAATTCCTGTCCGTCCTGCCGGCCCCCGCCTTCTGGCTGGGGGTCTGGCAGGCCTGCGCCTTTTTGGTGGACCGAAGCCTGGACGGCAAGGGCAACGAGCTGCGCCTGCCCTATCCCCTCTCCGTCTGGAACGCCCTGGCCGCCATGGTGGGGACGGGGGAGTTCTGGGCCGCGGTGCTCACCTCCCTGGGGCGGATCGCCCTGGGGCTGGCCTGGGGCGTCCTGCTGGGGGCGGCGCTGGCCGTCCTCACCTGCGCGTCCCAGTGGGCGGACCGGCTCCTCTCCCCCGCCGTCCGGGTGGTGCGGGCCGCACCGGTGGCCTCCTTCATCCTGCTGGTGCTGCTGTGGGCGGGGCGGGAGCGGACCCCGGCCATCATCGCCGCTTTGATGGTCCTGCCCGTGGTGTGGGACAGCCTGTCCCATGGCATCCAGGCCATGGACCCCAAGCTGCTGGAGCTGGCCCGCTGCTACCGGTTCTCCCGGTGGAAAACCGCCGCCCTGATCTACCTGCCCGCCCTGCGGCCCTACATCCTCACCGCCCTCACCACCGCCACCGGCCTGGCCTGGAAGTCGGGGGTGGCGGCGGAGGTCCTCTGCCTGCCCGAGCCCTCCCTGGGCCAGCGCATCTACTACACCAAGTACTACCTGGACATCCCGGAGCTCTTCGCCTGGACGGCGGTGGCCGTGGCCCTGAGCATGGCGCTGGAGCGGCTGCTCCGGTCCTGCCTGGCCCGTTGGGGAAGGGGGTGGGGGGCGTGGCCTCCTGCAAGGAGCTGACCCTCTCCTTTGGGCGGAAAGCCGTTCTGGACCGCTTCTCCCTCAAAATCCCGGACACCGGGGCCACCGCCCTCAGCGGGCCCTCGGGCTGCGGCAAGACCACCCTCCTCCGGGTGCTGGCCGGGCTGGAGCGGCCCCAGAGCGGGGCGGTGGAGGGCATCTCCCCCCGCCAGACCGCCATCCTCTTCCAGGACGACCGCCTTCTCCCCTGGCGGACGGTGGGACAGCACCTCACTGACGTAATGCCCAGGGAGCGTTGGAGGGAAGCCCCCGCCCTGCTGGCCCTGGCCGAGCTGGAGGGGGAGGAGCACGCCTTTCCCGCCGCCCTGTCCGGAGGAATGGGACGGCGGTTGGCCCTGGCCCGGTGCCTGGCCCTTCCCGCCCGGCTCTACTTGCTGGACGAGCCCTTCGCCGGGGTGGACCTGCCCCGGGCTTTGCGGATTTTGGAGCGGCTGAAAGCCCTCCCCGCCCCCGTTTTGCTCATCAGCCACGAGCCAGCCATCCTCGCCCGCGCGGACCATGTGGTGGAGCTGGACGGCCCGCCGCTGACGCAGCTCTGATTCGGACCGCAAAAAGCCCCCCTTGTGAAAGGGGGGTGCCCCGTAGGGGCGGGGGGATTCCGTTCACAGGAAAGCTTCCAATATACCAGAATCCCCCAGTCAGCGGCTTACGCCGCTGCCAGCCCCCTTTGACAAGGGGGCCTTTGGAGGAGGACCGGGGTCTTCAAGCACCCAAGCCCCCCTTGCAAAAGGGGGGTGCCCCGTAGGGGCGGGGGGATTCTGTTCATAGGAAAGCTTCCAATATGCCGGAATCCCCCAGTCGGCGGCTACGCCGCTGCCAGCCTCCCTTGGCAAGGGGGCCTTTCGGCACAAAAACGCCCATATTCCGATCACATCCCGGAATATGGGCGTTTGTTTATGGCATAAATTCCTCCGCCAGCCGGACCTCCCCCGCCGCCAGGGAGGCGGGCACGTCGATGATCCGCTGGTTGGCGGAGCCCCGGAACCGCAGCCCCAGGTCCTTTTCCGCCAGGACAAAGGGGCCGTCCACCAGCACGTCCAGACCCTCCAGCAGGGAGCGGCTGTGGCCCCCCACCTCCCCGGCGGCCAGCTCTTGGAAGAGGTAGCCGGAGTAGCACCAGATGCTTTTGGAGGGCAGGCGCTCCCGGACCCGCCGCACCAGCTCCAGCACCGGGGCCTGGTTGTCGGGCTCGAAGGGCTCGCCCCCCAGGAGGGACAGCCCTCGGATGTGGTCCGGGGCCAGCAGGGCGAGGATCTTTTCCATCTCCGCTTCCCCGAAGGGGGCGCCGTAGCCGAAGTCCCAGGCCTCCGGGTTGAAGCACTCCTCACAGCGGTGGGTGCACCCGGAGACAAACAGCGACACCCGCACCCCCGGGCCGTTGGCCACGTCTACTTTTTTGATGTCCGCGTAATTCATGGAAACCTCCTCCTGAAAACTCCGGGGCCTCCGATTGGAGGCCCCGCAGGAAAGTGCTTTGCTTTCTTTCAAGAAAGTAAGCGGGGTCCGGGGCGGAGCCCTGGGGCTTACAGATGCAGCACCCGGGCCTTGATCTCCTTGGTCTTGCCCACGTTCCAGAAGTTCTCCCCCAGGTAGCCGCAGGTGCGCCGGGTAACGTTCATCTTGGACTGGTCGGTGTTGTGGCAGGCGGGGCACTCCCACTGGAACTCCTCGTTGATCTCAATCTCCCCGTCGAAGCCGCAGCACTGACAGTAGTCGCTCTTGGTGTTGAACTCAGCGTACTGGATGTTGTCGTAGATGAACCGGACCACGTCCTTGAGGGCTTCCAGGTTGTGGCGCATGTTGGGTATCTCCACATAGGAGATGCAGCCGCCGGTGGAGACGCGCTGGAACTGGCTCTCAAAGGTGAACTTGTCAAAGGCGTCGATCTTCTCCCGCACGTCCACATGGTAGCTGTTGGTGTAGTAGCCCTTGTCGGTGACGTCGGGGATGGTGCCGAAGCGCTCCTTGTCGATGCGGGCGAAGCGGTAGCACAGGGACTCGGCGGGGGTGCCGTAGAGGGCGAAGCCGATATTGGTTTCGGCCTTCCAGTCGTCGCAGGCCTTGCGCAGCCGGTTCATCACCTTCAGGGCGAACTCGGAGCCCCCGGGCTGGGTGTGGCTGACGCCGGTGACCAGCTTGGTGAGCTCATACAGGCCGATGTAGCCCAGGGAGATGGAGGAGTAGCCGCCGTAGAGCAGGGGCTCGATGGAGGCCCCCTTGGGCAGGCGGGCGATGGCGCCGTACTGCCAGTGGATGGGGGAGGAGTCGGAGCGCACCTTTTTCAGGGCGTCGTGCCGGCACATGATGGCTTCGAAGCACAGGCTCAGCCGCTCCTCCAGAAGGGCCCAGAATTTCTCCTCGTCCCCGCCGGCCAGGATGCCGATCTGGGGCAGGTTTAGGGAGACGACGCCCTGGTTGAACCGGCCCTCGAACTTGTAATTGCCCTCCTCATCCTTCCAGGGGGCCAGGAAGGACCGGCAGCCCATGGGGGAGAAGACGTTGCCCTGGTAGTTTTCCCGCATTTTCTTGGCGGAGATATAGTCGGGGTACATCCGCTTGGCGGAGCACTGGACGGCCAGCTCGGTGAGGTAGTCGTATTTGCCCCCCTTGAGGCAGTTGTGCTCGTCCAGCACATAGACCAGCTTGGGGAAGGCGGGGGTGATGAAGACGCCCTTCTCGTTCTTGATGCCCTCCAGCCGCTGGCGGAGGACCTCCTGAATGATCATGGCGTTCTCCTCCACATAGGGGTCGTTCTCCTGGAGGTTGAGGAAGAGGGTGACGAAGGGGGACTGCCCGTTGGTGGTCATCAGGGTGTTGATCTGGTACTGGAGGGTCTGGACCCCATTTTTCAGCTCGCACCGGAGCTGGTCCATCACCAGGCGCTCCATGGTGTCCTCGTCCACCTTGCCGGCGCACTCATAGGCGATGTGGGCCTTGAACTTCTCCCTGCTCTTGCGCAGATACTTGCCCAGGTGGCGCAGGTCCACGCTCTGGCCGCCGTACTGGTTGGAGGCCACGCAGGCGATGATCTGGGTGGTGATGGTGCAGGCCACCTGGAAGGTCTTGGGGCTTTCGATGAGCTTGCCGTT
>JAAWNI010000113.1 GCA_022798855.1 Lawsonibacter sp.
CGTTACCGGCCAAAGCCTTGTTGGAGGCTGTGAGGGCGGATGGGCGACCATTCGCTGAACCAGGGTGGTACCGCGTAGAATTCTGCGCCCCTGACTTGAAAAAGTCGGGGGCGTTTTTCTGTCCCCCGAGGGGGAAAGGAGGCCGAAATGCCAAAAGACCGAGTGGTAGACGAGCCCTATGGGGCCTACAATGTCTACTCCGTCCTGAAAACGGGGCTGTGCGTGGCCTGCCCCCGCTGCGGGGGGATGGGCCTGGTCACGAGCGGGGAGGGGCAGTACCGGTTCCAGTGCACCCGCTGCGGCCACGCCCGGACAAAGCGGCTGGGCGGATACCGCTTCCGGGTGCAGAACCTGTGCCTGTCCTGCGGCCGGTACTACAACGCCCCCGTCCATGACCCGCGACAGCAGGCCTTCCCCGTGCTCCGGGTGCCCTGCCCCTACTGCGGCTTCGTGATGCCGGGGAGGGTGGAAAAAACCGGGCAGGCGGTGTGGTACGGCGGGGATGGGGCGCTCCGGCGGGGCCAGGACCCCATCTTTGGATTTGACCTGTGGTTCCTGGCCAGCCTGGACGGCAAGCCGGTCTGGGCGCTGAACCGGGAGCACCTGTCCTATCTCATCGGCTATCTCAGCGCCGGACTGCGGGAGAAGCCATTTGACCGCCCGGGCCTGCGGGCCGAGTCGGACGCCCTGCCCGCCTTTATGAAGCGGGCGAAAAACCGCGGCCGGCTGGTAAAGCGGCTGAAAGAACTGCAAAAGAAGTGATTGTGCAATTGTAAGGAGGACCTAGACCATGAAACCCAAATTTGAAAAGTATATTCCCTTCCAGCCCCAGCCCATCCGGGGCCGCACCTGGCCCGACCGGGTGATTGCCAAGGCCCCCGTCTGGTGCTCCGTGGACCTGCGGGACGGCAACCAGGCCCTG
Source organism: Lawsonibacter sp. (assembly GCA_022798855.1). Classification (GTDB taxonomy): domain Bacteria; phylum Bacillota; class Clostridia; order Oscillospirales; family Oscillospiraceae; genus Lawsonibacter. Next base: position 923 of record JAAWNI010000113.1, read on the forward strand.
GTGGACCCCATGAACCTGGCCGAGAAGCTGGAGTACTTCCACACGCTGGTGGACATCGGGGTGAAGGAGATCGAGATCGGCTTCCCCTCCGCCAGCGAGACGGAGTATGAGATCTGCCGGGAGCTCATCGAGGGGGGCCACATCCCAGACGACGTGACCATCCAGGTGCTGGTCCAGGCCCGGGAGCACCTCATCAAAAAGACCTTCGAGGCCATCCAGGGGGCCAAGAACGTCATCCTCCACTTCTATAACTCCACCTCCACCCTCCAGCGGAAGGTGGTCTTCCAGATGGACACCGACGGCATCACCAAAATCGCCACCGACGCCGCCGACCTGATTTATGAGATGTCCCAGCCCATGATTGAATCGGGTATGAATCTGCGGTTTGAATACTCTCCGGAGTCCTTTATGGGCACCGAGATGGACTACGCCGTGGAGATATGCCAGGCGGTGCTGGACCACCTCCACGCCACCCCGGAGAATAAGGTCATCCTCAACCTGCCCACCACCGTGGAGAACTGTATGCCCAACCAGTTCGCCGACATGCTGGAGTACTTCTGCCGGAAGATTCCCGGCCGGGACAGCGCCATCATCTCCCTCCACCCCCACAACGACCGGGGCTGCGGCGTGGCCACCACCGAGATGGGCCTGCTGGCCGGGGCCGACCGGGTGGAAGCCACCCTCTTCGGCAACGGCGAGCGCACCGGCAACGTGGACATGGTCACCCTGGCCATGAATATGTACACCCAAGGGGTGGACCCGGAGCTGGACTTCTCCCAGATCAACAGAATCAAGGAGATGTATGAGCGGTGCACCAAAATGCCCGTGGGCGACCGCCAGCCCTACGCCGGCAAGCTGGTCTTTACCGCCTTCTCCGGCAGCCACCAGGACGCCATCAACAAGGGCGTGCAGTATATGAAGTCCTCCGGCACCGAGTACTGGGAGATCCCCTACCTGCCCATCGACCCCGCCGACGTGGGCCGGGAGTACGAGCCCATTATCCGCATCAACTCCCAGTCGGGCAAGGGCGGCGCCGCCTATATCATGGAGCACGACTTCGGCTTCGACCTGCCCAAGTCCATGCACCCGGAGTTCGGCCACATCGTCCAGGTGGAGACGGATAGGGTGGGCAAGGAGATCGCCCCGGAGCGGATCAGCCAGCTGTTCCATCAGGAGTATATCGACGTGAAGGAGCCCTACCAGCTGGTCAAGCACGCCTTTAAGGAGGCGGTGGACGACCAGGGCCACTCCCACGTGGCCTTCCAGGGCACCCTGCGGCACACCGACACCGTCTTTGAGGTGTCCGGCGAGGGCAACGGCCCCATCGACGCCTTCTTTAACGCCATCAAGGGGGAGAAGATGGACCGCTTCTCCTTCCTGGACTATTCCTCCCACGCCATCACCGACGGCTCCGACTCCCAGAGCGTGGCCTATATCCTCCTCCAGGACCAGCGCAGCGGAAAACAGTACTGGGGCGTGGGCCTGTCCCATAATATCAACCTCTCCCCCCTGCGGGCCATCCTGTCCGCCATCAACCGGGCGAAAAGAGGATAGCTCCATTTTTCAGACGGTGCCTAAAAGCCCAGGATTTTTGACGACAGGACAGATCATCCCCTCTTTGCCCACCTCATAACATATTTTCCCCGCCGGAGGAATAGTCTGGGAGGGATGGGGGGAATACCATGGGGACATGTGAGCTGTTCATTATCGCGGTAAGCCTGGCCATGGATGCCTTTGCCGTTTCCATCTGCAAGGGGCTGTCGGCCGGACGGTCCAGGCTCGGCGGCTGTCTGGCCTGCGGCATTTGGTTCGGCGGCTTTCAGGCCCTGATGCCCCTGGCCGGCTGGCTGCTGGGGGTGCGGTTTCAGGGGATGATCGTCTCGGTGGACCACTGGATTGCCTTTTTCCTGCTGGGCCTGATTGGCTTCAACATGGCGCGGGAGTCCAGAGCCGGGGGGGCGGTGGAAACCAGCCGCTCCTTCGCGCCCCAGGCCATGCTCCCGCTGGCGGTGGCCACCAGCGTGGACGCCCTGGCGGTGGGGATCACCTTCGCGTTCCTACAGGCGGACATCCTGACCGCCGCCGCCCTGATCGGCTCCACCACCTTTGTGATGTCCGCCGTCGGAGTGAAGGCGGGGGCGGTCTTTGGGGGCCGGTTCAAGGACAAGGCGGAGCTGGCCGGGGGACTGGTGCTGATGGGGATGGGCGTCAAGATCCTGCTGGAGCACACCCTGGCGCATTGAGGAGCTTCTGGCAAAAAACGCGGCCCGGAGACGGTTTGTCTCCGGGCCGCGCGTATTGTCAGATATCATCGTCCAGATGGTAGTTTTCGCCGAATTGCAGGTCCCCAGCCGGGGGTTCCGGCGCCTTGGGGGGCTCCGCCGGGGCCAGCATGGTGCTGCTGCCGTCCAGGCGGCCGTTCTCGACCACCAGGGATGCGGTGGCCACGTCGCCGTGGATGCCGCCGGTCCGCTCCAGGCACAGGTGCTCCCGGGCGGTGACGCTCCCCTGAACGTCGCCGGCCACCCGCACGATGTCGGCGGTGACGGGGCCCTGGATCAGTCCGGTGGTAGCCACCGTGACGCTGCCGCTCAGGTCGATCTCACCCTCTACACAGCCTTCCACCTGAACGGAGCCCTCCCCACGGATGACGCCGGTAAAGGTAATCCCCTTGGCGATGATGGTGTTGCCGTGGGCCTTGGGCAGGGACGGGAGGGAGTCGAAGGGCTCCTCAAAGGCGTCCCCGTCGAAGGGGGTGGGATTGATAGGTTCCTGCTTAGACGGTCCTCCAAATAAACCCATAACAAATCGCTCCTTACGTTATTTCATTGTCCAGGCGCTGTTTGAAGCATGAAAATATGACCAAAGGGGGAGCTGGGCGGAGCGCGGCGGCACAGGGACCGCCGTTTGGGCGTATTGGCCATGTTCAAACAAGCCCCAGATGGTTGCCAGGATTCAGAAGTAACAGCAATTATATCAAATTTTATTTCTCCATGCAAGTGGAAAAAGGGGGAAAAAGGTGCTGTTTCCACCTCTGCCTTCCCTTTTGGGAGGAGCGCGTTTCAGGATTTTTTAACGAAATCCATCTGATTCCCTTGGGATATGGCGGATTTTTGCCGGTTTTATCACAATATTCTGCCTTTCGGCACTTTTAACATAGAAGTTCCGCTTTTTCCGGCCGGAGGCCCCCATTTCAGGGCGTTTGGGGTTCCGGCGCGGCGCCGGCTGAAAAAATGAATGACAAAACGTGGAAATTAGGGTATAATGGGTCATTATTATATTAAATTAAAGGAGGAGCAACCCTATGCCGCATACCGTTCAAAACAACGTCCCGCTGCCCCTTCCCCACACCATCCACCTGATCCCCCTGGACCAGATCGCCGGCTTTGACGTCCGCCCCGGCTTTTACGACATCAACGGAGCCACTGCCATCCCCGGCGGCGTGAATTTTACCGTCCACTCCCACAACGCCACCTCCATCGAGCTGCTGCTGTTCCACCGGACGGAGGACGAGCCCTTTGCCATCCTCCCCTTCCCCCAGCACTACCGCATTGGAAACGTCTACTCCATGATCGTGTTCAAGCTGAACATTGAGGAGTTTGAGTACGCCTACCGGGTGGACGGCCCCTACGACCCCCGGAAGGGGATGATTTTTGACAAGACCCGGTATCTGCTGGACCCCTACGCCAAGGCGGTGACCGGGCAGAGCCAGTGGGGGGACTCCTCCCCCCGGGGCCAGCACTACAAGGCCCGGGTGGTGAAGGACGACTTCGACTGGCGTGACAGCCAGCAGCCCCTGATCCCCATGGAGGACCTGGTCATCTACGAGCTCCATGTCCGGGGCTTTACCAAGGACGCGTCCTCCGGCGCGGCCCACCCGGGGACCTTCGCCGGGCTGAAGGAGAAGATACCCTATCTGGAGTCCCTGGGGGTCAACGCCGTGGAGCTGATGCCCATTTTCGAGTTCGACGAGATGCAGGACTACCGGCAGCACAACGGCAATACCCTGTATAATTACTGGGGGTACAGCACGGTGGGCTTTTTCTCCCCCAACACCAGCTACACCGCCTCCACCGAGTACAACCGGGAGGGCAACGAGCTGAAAGAGCTGATCCAGACCTTCCACCAGCGGGGCATCGAGGTGTACCTGGATGTGGTCTTCAACCACACCGCCGAGGGGGACGAGCGGGGGCCCTTCTTCTCCTTCAAGGGTTTTGACAACAGCATCTACTACCTGCTCACCCCCGACGGGCACTACTACAATTTCAGCGGCTGCGGCAACACTATGAACTGCAACCACCCCATCGTCCGGCAGATGATTCTGGACTGCCTGCGCTACTGGGTGACCACCTACCGGGTGGACGGCTTCCGGTTCGACCTGGCGTCCATCCTGGGCCGCAGCGAGGACGGCTCCCCCATGGGCGCGCCCCCGCTGCTCCAGTCCCTGGCCTTCGACCCCATTCTGGGGGACGTGAAGCTCATCGCCGAGGCCTGGGACGCCGGCGGGCTGTACCAGGTGGGCACCTTCCCCTCCTGGAACCGCTGGGCGGAGTGGAACGGCCGGTATCGGGACGACATCCGCCGGTATCTGAAAGGGGACGACGGCTTTGCCCAGGGGGCGGCCCTGCGGCTGGCCGGCTCGCTGGATATGTACGGCTCCCGGGGCGGCACCAACGCTTCGGTAAACTTCATCACCTGCCACGACGGCTTTACCTTGTGGGACCTGTACTCCTACAACGAAAAGCACAACGAGGCCAACGGCTGGAACTGCACCGACGGGGCCAACGACAACAACAGCTGGAACTGCGGCGTGGAGGGGGAGGCGGAGGACCCGGCGGTGAACGAGCTGCGCCGCCGCATGTGCCGCAACGCCTTCGCCCTGCTGATGTGCAGCCGGGGGGTGCCCATGTTCCTGGCGGGGGATGAGTTCTGCAACACCCAGTTCGGCAACAACAACTCCTACTGCCAGGACAACATCATCTCCTGGCTGGACTGGAACCGGCTGGAGGAAAACCGGGATATGTTCAGCTTTTTCCAGTATATGATCCGCTTCCGCAAGGAGCACCGGGTGGTGCGGATCGCCGCCGGAGACGGCGCCCATGGCTTCCCGGAGGTCAGCTTCCACGGGGTGGAGCCCTGGCGGAACCGGCCCTTCGAGTCCCACGAGCGCTATGTGGGGGTCATGTTCAGCGGCTGGGAGCGCAGCTCCGGACCCCAGATCGTCTATGTGGCCTCCAACGCCTGGTGGGAGGACCTGGAGGTCCAGCTGCCCCGCCTGCCCGCCTCCCTGAGCTGGGAGAAGGCGGTGGACACCTGGCAGGCCCAGCAGGCCCCATGCCTTCTCTCCGACACCCGGGTCACCGTCCGGGGCCGGAGCGTGATGGTATTCGTGGCGAAATAACCTTTAGACGCCCGCGCTGTCCTGGCGCGGGCGTTTTTATAAAAAATTTCTCCCGCCCCGCAACCAACGGGATTTTTTGTCGGGTAGAGGGGTACAGACGTCTGCACAATGAGGAGGGGAGGTCCGGCCATGGAGGACTATGAGATCGTCGCCCTGTATTGGGACCGGAACGAGGAGGCCATCGCCCAGACCCAACAGCGGTATGGGGGCTATCTGTACAAGATCGCCTTTCAGGTGCTGGCCAGCCGGCCGGACAGCGAGGAGAGCGTCAACGACACCTACCTCAAGGCCTGGGGCTCCATGCCGCCCCACCGCCCCGGCACCCTGCGCACCTACCTGGGCAAAATCACCCGCCAGCTGTCCATCGACCGCCTCCGGGGCCGGGGCCGGGAGAAGCGGCGGGGGTCGGAGTACGCCCTGTCCCTGTCGGAGCTGGAGGAGTGCGTCTCCGCCGGGGACACTACCCAGGAGCGGCTCGACCTGCGCCTTCTGGCGGAGTCCATCGAGGATTTCCTCGCCACCCTGCCCCCGGAGTCCCGGACCGCCTTTGTGGGGCGCTACTACTACCTGGACCCCATCCGGGACATCGCGGGCTATTACGGCATGAGCCAGTCCAAGGTGAAGAGCCTGTTGTACCGCGCCCGGCAGGGGTTGAAAAAGCATCTGGAACAGGAGGGATTTTTGTGAAACCGGAATACGTCAGCGACGCGCTGAACCACCTCAGCGACGAGGTCATCGAGGAGGCGGACCGGGTCCGGACCCGGGCGCGCTCCCCCCGCGGGAAGTGGCTGCCCTGGGCCGCGGCGGCCTGCCTGTGCCTTGCCGTCCTGGGAGCGGCCGTCCTCCCCCGGCTGGGCCAGCAGGAGGCCCCCAACGGCCTGCCCATGCTGAAAATCGGCATGGAGAGCGCCGGCATGGGCTTCGAGGGCCTGATCTACTACGACTTCTCCGAGATGGCCAACGGCAACCCCTGGCATGAGGGCATGGAGCTGGCCGCCCTGCCCGTCTTCCGCAACAACTCCTACAGC
>JAAWNI010000114.1 GCA_022798855.1 Lawsonibacter sp.
GACAAGGCAAATTTTCGCAGAAATACTGGATGTATTGCAAGAAAATTTAACGCGGTATGACGGCAAAAGGCCCGTCAAGCGGCGTGCTGAGAGATATTAAACAGGCTCTAAGATTTCCCGCTCTGGCTCCGGTCCTTGTTGGGCACCATGATCCGCAGGTGGGAGCCCTCGCCGCACTTGCCCTTCTCGTCGTGGACCTCGATGTCGAACCACAGCTTCCGCCGCTCCACGGAGCGCAGGGTGGCGGTGGCGGTCACCTTCATGCCCACTGGGGTGGACGCCAGATGGCGGACGTGGGCCTCGGCGCCCACGGTGGTCATGCCCTCCTCCAGATACTCCTGGGCCAGCTCCAGGGCGCATATCTCCATCAATGCCAGCATGTTGGGGGTGGAGAGGATCTTGGCCCCTGCGGTCCCGACCCGCTTGGCGGTCATGGTGTCGTCCACCGTCCAGGTGAGGCTGTGCTGAGTGGGTTTTTCCATATTTGTCAACTCCTATTCTGTAGGGGCGGGTATTACCCGCCCGTTTTCTGCCTAAAACTCCGCATTGTCCTACGGGCGGATGATATCCGCCCCTACATCACGTCTTTTGATAGTAGGCCCGAAGGACCGGCTCCAGCTCCCGCCATTTGATCTCGTACATCTGGCGGTAGTCCTCCAGGGTGTAGTAGGGCGTGACCAGCCGCTCCTTTCCACGGTATGTCTCAGTGTAAGGCTTGAAGGCGTCGGAATCCGGGTCCAGGCCATACAGGCCGTCCAACAGCTCCCGGTCTTCCTCCAAATTCCGCAGGATCACCGAACTGCTGGGCAGACCGTCCTTGTTGGGCGGCTTAAAGTCGTGGATATCCGCCCCGTGCTTTAAGAGTTCGTCCAACACCGCCTTGAGCATCTCCCGCAGCTGGCGGTTCTCCTGCTTGCTCTCCTCCACGTAGTAGCTGGGATAGGACTTGCGGGCAAACTGGTCGTACTGCTCCAGGGCGTGCTGCCAGGCGCCGCCGCCGTAGGAGGCCTTCTGGTTGGGATCCATCCCCATGTCCAGCAGGCGGCGGAGGAGCAGAAAGTAGCCCTTGCTCCGCTCCGGGCCAGGGCCGACGGTATGCCCCGCCCGCATAAAGCACTGGACGATGGCGTCGTACCAGATGGGGGCGCCGAAATTGCTGCCGTAGGGGTTGATGGCATCCGCAAAGTTCACATCCGCCCCCCGGTCCAGGAGCAGGTGGGCCACCTCCAGGTTGTCGCTTTTGATGGCCACCATCAGGGGCGATTGGCCGTCGTCCTTTTTGGGCGGAGCCTTGGCCAGGCAGGAGATCAGGTCCGGTTTTTTGTCCAGAATGGCCGCGACCTCCTCCAAGTTGCCCCGGCGGATCATGGTAAACAGCTTTTTCATGGCAGCTCCTTTTCAAAAACCAGGTCCATCTCTCCAATGAAGCCGTTACTCTGTATTGTTGGAATCCAGCCTACATATCGCCAGCCATCCTCAGCACGACGGGCAATTACCTCTTTATGATCCTCAATTTTCAGCCGCATAACCCCTTTTGTATAAACGCGCTCATATTCATAGGTATACATAATATTGCTCCTCTTTCCTGTCAACGGAATCCCCCCGCCACTTCGTGGCCCTCCCCCCCTTTTGCAAGGGGGGCTTTCGATGCGGAACGCTGCCGTTCTCCAAAGGCCCCCTTGCCAAAGGGGGCCGGACACGGCAAGCCGTGTCCCTACGAGTGTTACCGGAAGGGCTTCCCCTCCCCGTCCAGCACCTCCCGGCGGTGGAAGGAGACGAAATCGGGGGTATATTCCGGGTATTCGGCGCAGAAGGCGGAGCGGATCAGCTCCGGATTGAGCCCGGGGTTCTGGGCGGACACCACCAGATCCACCATCATGGCGTCGCTCTGACACTCCATATGCCACTTCCGAATGCGGGGGATCAGGTCCACCTCGGTACTGCCGGCCTTGGCCTTGTTGGACTTCTTCCTCACCACCAGGCTCTCCCGGCTCAGCAGCTCCGACATGGCGGGTTCGGCTTCCTGGGGCCGGCCCTCGTGGTAGTCAAAGGCCATGATGTAGTTGACATAACACAGCTCCTTCAGCTTCCTGGACCCCGGGTAGCACTGGTGGACCACGATGCCCTCGGGCATGGCGGCGGTGAGCCGGCCGGGGACTTCCTCATAGCTTGTCCCCTCCAGAAGATGGAACTCCAAAATCTCGCACTGGCTGGAGAAGCCCACCGACAGGGGCAGGGCGATGGACACGAAGGGATGGGGGTTGAAGCCCTCGGTGTGCTTGATGGGGATTTTGGCCCGGGAAAAGGCCCGCTGGAAGGTGCGCATCAGGTCCAGATGGGAGATATACCGGGCCCGCCCTGTCTTGGTGAACAACAGCCGGTCAGCCACAGCGGCCACCTCCCGTCAGCAATTGATTGGCCCCGCAGCCGGAGCAGCGGGTGCGGCAGTCAGGGGTGGTGGCGGAGCCATAGCACAACTCCCGCTCCCGCCAGAGAAAACCGGCGCTTACCCCGGTGGACAGCCGGCTCCAGGGGAAGACCTCCTCCCTGCCCCGCTCGCGGCGGGCGTAAAAGTCCCCGTCCAGGCCGCAGGCGTCCAGGCCGTCCAGCCACCGCTGGTAGTCAAAGTATTCCGTCCAGGAGTCCATCTTCCCCCCGTGCTCCCAGACCCACTCCAGCACGTCGGCCAGCCGCCGGTCCCCCCGGGACAAAATGGCTTCCAGATAGCTGGTCTGAGGGTCGTGCCAGTTGTAGGTGATGGACTTGTCCCGCTTCAGGGCGTCCCGCAGCAGGTCCACCCGCCGCTGGTACTCCTCCGCAGTGATCTGCCCCTCCCACTGAAAGGCGGTGTGGGGCTTGGGGACAAACCAGGAGGTGGACACGGTAATCCGTACCCCCCTGGCCTTATTGGGGGCGTACTCCCGCCAAGTGAAGTAGACCTTCCGGGCCAGGTCGGCGATGCCCAATACATCCTCGTCAGTCTCGGTGGGCAGGCCCAGCATGAAGTAGAGCTTCACCCCGCTCCACCCTCCGGCGAAGGCGGTTTTGCAGGATTGCAACAAGTCCTCCTCCCGGAGGTTCTTGTTGATGGCATCCCGCAGGCGCTGGGTGCCCGCTTCGGGGGCGAAGGTCAGCCCGCCCCGGCGCACCCGCTGGAGCCGCTCCATCAGGCTCATGGAGAAGGTGTCGGCCCGCAGAGAGGGCAAAGAGAGCCCGATGTTCCGGGGGGCGCAGTAGTCCAGCAGCTCGTCGCACAGGGGCAGCAGCTGGGGGTAGTCGGTGGAGGACAGGCTGGACAAGGTCATCTCCTGATAGCCTGAGTCCTCGCAGGCTTCCCTGCCGTACCTGGACAGCAGCTCCGGGCTGCGGGACCGCACCGGCCGGTAGGCATAGCCCGCCTGGCAAAACCGACAGCCCCGGATGCAGCCCCGGAAGAGCTCCAGCATCACCCGGTCGTGGACGATCTCGGTGGAGGGAATGATGGTTTTTACCGGGAAATAGGCCTGATCCATGTCCTGAACAATGCGCTTGGTGACCAGCTCCGGAGCCCCCTCCTGGACCTCGATTTTCTCCAGGGCGCCGTCCTCCCGGTACACCGGCTCATACAGCGAGGGCACATAGATGCCCTCGATTTTGGCGGCTTCCTCCAGGAATTCCTCCTTGGACCAGCCCTCCTCCTTCGCCTGGTGGTAGAGGTCCAGATACTCCAGGGTGACCTCCTCCCCCTCTCCCAGGACAAAGAGGTCCACAAAGGGAGCCAGGGGCTCCGGGTTGTAGCAGCAGGTCCCCCCCGCCACCACCAGCGGCGTCAGCTCTGGCCGGTCCCCGCTCCGCAGGGCCAGACCGGCCAGATCCAGCATGTTCAATACGTTGGTATAGGCCATTTCATAGCCCAGAGAGAAGCCGATCACGTCAAAATCGGAGATGGGGTCGCCGCTCTCCAGTCCGTAGAGGAGCAGGCCCTCCCGGCGCATCTCCTCCTCCATATCCCCCCAAGGGGCAAAACAGCGCTCGCACCAGATGTCGGGCCGCTGGTTCATCACTCCGTAGAGTATGCGGCAGCCCAGATTGGACATGCCAATCTCGTAGGTATCCGGAAAGCAGAGGGCAAAACGGAGTTTCACCTCCCGCTTGTCCTTGACAACAGCGTTGTACTCGCCGCCGGTATAACGGGCCGGTTTTTGTACCTTTGGCAGGATATGCTCTAAAATTCGGTTCATCTTCTTCCCTCCAGGTCATGATCAGACACAGAGGTTATTGTACCTTTTTCCTGCCCCGCTGACAAGCCCTATTTCTCTTTCTTCCATAAATATTTTGACGAAATATCCCAGCCGACAGCCAAACCGCCGCCAACAGCAGCGTAAAATTCCCCCTGAGCCCCGCCAGCAGCAGACCCGCCGCCGCCATCCCAAGGGCGCACAGGCCATCCAGCCAGCCGCCCACCCGCCCGGCCAGATCGGGCCCGGACAGCAGCGCCAGGGTGCAGTACACCGCCCTCCCTCCGTCCAGCCGCCCCACCGGGGCCAGATTGAAGAGCGCCAGGGCCAGATTCAGCCCGGCGAACAGCAGCCCTTCCTCAAAGCAGCAGAAAATCAGTGCCAACAGCAGGTTTACCCCGGGCCCTGCCAGGGCGGTCAGGCCCTCCTGCCAGTACCCCAGGGGGTGCTCCAGCACCATCTCTGCCCCGATTACTGTCAAGCGCATTCCCTTTACAGATTTCCCGCAGGCCAGGATGGCGGCGTAGTGCCCCAATTCATGGACCGCACAGGCCAGCATCGCCATTGGAACAAGGCAGGATGGGTCTATGTAGTTCAGCCAGGCCACCAGCAGTAGGAATCCTCCCGTTGCCTCTACCCTGCCCAGCCGGATCATTGCCCTAAAAAGTCCACATAATAGGCGGGGTTCAGGTGCATTTTATTGAATTTCAGCTCCAAATGCAGATGCGGGCCGGTGGACGACCCTGTGGAGCCGATCCTGGCCACCGTGTCCCCCATTGATACCCTCTGGCCCTTTACAACCTCCACCTTGCTGCAGTGTGCGTAAAAAGACTTTACACCATTCCCGTGGTCCAACTGGAAGTAGAGTCCGTATGAGTCGTCCTCCCCGGTGTACTCCACCGTTCCATCGGCAAAGGCGGCGATGGGGTCCCCCATATGTCCGCTGATGTCCGCGCCCGTGTGAAAGTGGTACTCCCCGTCAATGGGGTGGTCCCGGTAACCGTATGGGGAGTTGAGATACCCCTTAACAGGAGCCATGGTTTCCAGATCTCCCAAGGACAGTTGGTCCATTGTGTAATTTTTTGGCAGCTCCGGACCGGAGTAGTCCGATGCCGCCACCAGAGTCCCCGCCGCGGGCACCGCAGGGGCTGGCTCTTCCTTTGGGGCCTCCTCCACTACAGGCTCCTCCGGCTCCCTCTCAACCTGAGGAACCTCCAGTCCAAAGCGGGAGATTTGGGTGTAATGGGCAGTGCGCGCCGCCAACACCGGCGTTTGGCTCAGAAAGCTCAGCTCCTCCGCAACCATGCTCTCAGGCGCCGGCGGTGTAAAGGTTATCTCGTTGACAGGTATTTCCTCCGCGCTGCCGCCAAATACCTCCACACAAAATGCCCCTATGTCGGACAAAACTGTGTCGCTCTCCGCTAATGACTTTCCCAGATTGGACAGCGCCGCTTCAAAGTCCAAATCAGTGGAAATAAGAGTGAGGATATTGTTCCGGACCTGTACCAGCCGCTGCGGGAAAATACCGTTCCAGAGAAAAACCGTTAAAAATAAAACCAGACAGACCGCTAACTGTATCAGACGGACACGCTCTTGGCTGTGCCCCATCCTCTTCTGCCGGCTTCGCCCCGGCACGGCTCTGTAATAGGAAACGCTCCTTGACCGGTTTACCCCCGCTGCGCCCTGATCGTACATGATTTCTCCTCCTTTTTCCTGCTGTCTTTTAGCAGTCTATTCGGAAAAATATAGAATATTACTCTTGACAGAACGTCTAGAAAATATTATGATAGTAAACGGTCCATCCGGGCGTGGCGAAGCTTGGTATCGCGCTTGGTTCGGGTCCAAGAGACCGTGGGTTCAAATCCCGCCGCTCGGACCATGTAGGGACGATGGTTTTGATACAATGGTATCGAGATTATCGTCCCTGCTTTTATGCCCAAAACTGATACAAATCCGTGATTTTTATACACTTTTGCGGATAGCGCCGCCGCTGACCGGAGTAAAATTCTGGTCACCGGCGGCGTTTTTTTGCTTTTGGGGGCCTATGAACACTCTTGTAAACGTTATTTTGTTGTGGGAAATCGTTAATTTATTGAGAAATCGTTATGTTGTTGGGCAATTCCAGCGAATCGAGGAGGATTTCGTTAAAAGATTAGAGGTTTCGTTATACTATGGGTGCGCAAGAGGAACCCGTCGATTCTGGATAAATAGAATCGGCGGGTTTCACATTGTTTCCATGAGGTCGAGCAGAAGATTCTTCTGCCGCTCGGTAAGAGAACTCCATCTCGCAAAAAGGGTACGCTGCTCATCGGTAAGTTGAGCCGGATCAACCTCATCAGCAAAGAACTGCGCCAAGGTAATGCCAAACGCTCTGCATACCGCTTCCAAGGTTGGCAGCGTTGGCGCGTTGTTTCGATTAAACATATTTGTAACTGTGGAGTGGGAAAGGCTGGCCTCTTTTGCAAGCCGATAATCTGTCCACCCTCTTAATTTCATCAAATCTCTGATGCGCTTTTGTACATCCACCTTTTGCCACCGCCTTTTCTGTATCTATTCTAAGCCCGTGCGCGGTAATATAATAGTCAAGATTGGTAGATATTGCATGGCCGTAGATGGGCATATAATTGTTTACTATATGCCCCAAATGTGGCATACTAAACTATGCTGGAAAAGGAGGCTTACTCTTGTCTGAATATAAGACGCTTTTTGAAAAGCTGGCCCAAGACCGTAATATATCGGTTGAAGAAATGCGTTCCATTATTGCGGCCCGTATTGAAACTGGCATAATCGATCCTGACCCTGTGCGGCGGGCGCAATGGGAAAAGATACCACATACCGGGGATGTGCCTTCACCAGAAGAATGGCTGCGATATGTGGTCGAGAAATTGGAGGAAGAGGGGCTGTCTGACCTGCTGCGCTGGTATCCGAACCTTTGAATGGGTCTATTTGTGTAACAGTTAGGAATAAAGCAATTTTGCAGCCTATTCTTCCAATAATGCGTTGAGAGTCTTGGAACGATATTCAACTTGACTATGTGCGTAGTGTACGGCAATATACTCATGGTTGGGAGTATCTCGAACAACGCCACATAATCAAAAGGGCATTGTGTGAAAAG
>JAAWNI010000115.1 GCA_022798855.1 Lawsonibacter sp.
GCCAGCTCCACCTCGGGGCCGTCCAGCACGGTGAAGCCCATGCCCACAAAGATGTCCTTGATCTCGTCCAGGGCGATATACATGGGGTGCTTGTGGCCCCGCTTCACCCCCTTGCCGGGGACGGTGACGTCGATGGCTTCCGCCTTCAGCCGGGCTTCCAGGGCGGCGGCGGCCAGCTTCTGGGCGGTGAGCTCAATGGTTTCCTCCAGGACGGCCCGGACCTCGTTGGCCAGGGCGCCCATGGCGGGCCGCTCCTCGGGGGTGAGCCTGCCCATCTGCTTCAAGACGGCGGTGAGCTCCCCCTTTTTGCCCAGGTATTTCACCCGCAGCTCGTCCAGAGCGGCGGGGTCCCCCGCGCCGGTGATGGCGTCCAGCGCCTCGCGCTCGATTTTCGCTAACTGTTCTTTCATTTAGTAAAACTCCTTATCTCAAATCTTTTCAATCTTCCGGACACTGCGGCTTTTGCGGATGATATGGATGAACTCCTGTTTCCGCTCCATAAAAACCTCCTCAGAAAAGAAAACGCCCTCCATCCCCGCCGTTGGGGACGAAAGGCAAACCTTCCGCGGTACCACCCGCATTCGCGCCGAAGCGCGCGCTCAAACCTCCGGTAACGGCGGAGAACCCGTCCCCCTCTCAGGGGCCGCTCCCGGGCGAACCAAGGGGGGCCTCGCAAGCGGGCTCTCAGCCGGCGGCCCGCTCTCTCTTAGAGAGGCATATCCCCTATTTTCCCGTTCCTCGCATTTGGACTAAAGGTACTTATATCACAAAATTCCTTGTAACGCAAGAGGAAAAGGGGTATAATTCCAAAAAACCGGAAATTTTTAATTCCTACCAAAAAGATAGGAAAATACTATGGACAAATTTCCCGGCCTATGATAGAATAGGCCGAACAATCAGAGACAGGGAGGTAAACCCCATGCTGGAATTACAGCACATCAGCTACAATGTGGAGCAGGACGGCGGCGGAAAGGACATCCTGCACGACATCAATTTGAATATCAGCGAACGCTTTGTGGCCATTACCGGCCCCAACGGCGGCGGAAAATCCACCTTGGCCAAGGTGATCGCCGGCATCTACACCCCCACCCAGGGCCGCATCCTCTTCAACGGGGAGGACATCACCGGGCTGACCATCACGGAGCGGGCCAGGAAGGGCATCAGCTTCGCCTTTCAGCAGCCGGTGCGCTTCAAGGGGCTGACGGTGAAGGACCTGATCACCCTGGCCAGCGGCAAAAACATCGGCGTGCCCGAGGCCTGCAGCTACCTGTCCGAGGTGGGCCTGTGCGCCAAGGACTATATCGACAGGGAGGTGGACGCCTCCCTGTCCGGCGGCGAACTGAAACGCATCGAGATCGCCACCATCATGGCC
Organism: Lawsonibacter sp.; assembly: GCA_022798855.1. Taxonomy (GTDB): domain Bacteria; phylum Bacillota; class Clostridia; order Oscillospirales; family Oscillospiraceae; genus Lawsonibacter. Next base: position 1,373 of record JAAWNI010000115.1, read on the forward strand.
CGGGGGACCGCCCTGTCCGTCTTTGACGAGCCGGAAGCGGGCATCGACCTGTGGTCCTTCTCCAACCTGATCCAGGTCTTTGAGCAGCTCCACAAGAAAATCAACGGCTCCATCCTCATCATCTCCCACCAGGAGCGCATCCTCAACATCGCCGACCGGATCATTGTCCTGGCCGACGGCAGGGTGGCCAACGACGGCCCCCGGAAGGATATCCTGCCCACCCTGCTGGGGGGCGCGCCGGGGGTGTGCTCCGCCCTGACCGACAAGGTGCGCTAGCCAAGAACAGTGCGTAGGGCGCGACGACTCGGCGCGCCGTTCACTGACCACAACGGCGGGCCCAGTGGTCCCGCCCTACAGTTTAATTCCCCAAGGAGGAATACAATATGGACGCGATACAAAAGAGCCTGTTAGAGCAGGTGGCCGGGCTCCACGAGGTGCCCGAGGGGGCCTACAACATCCGGGCCAACGGCCAGAAGGCGGGCCGGAACACCACCGCCAACATCGACATCATCACCAAGACCGACAAGGACGGCATCGACATCATCATAAAGCCGGGCACCCGGAACGAGTCGGTCCACATCCCGGTGGTGCTGAGCATGAGCGGCCTGAAGGATATGGTATACAACGACTTTTTCATCGGCGAGGACAGCGACGTCACCATCATCGCCGGCTGCGGCATCCACAACTGCGGCGAGCAGGCTTCCGAGCACTCGGGCATCCACACCTTCCACGTGGGGAAGAACGCCCGGGTGCGCTATGTGGAAAAGCACTATGCCGAGGGGGACGGCTCCGGCGAGAACGTCATGAACCCCACCACCGTAGTGGAGCTGGACGAGGGGGGCTATATGGAGATGGAGACTACCCAGATCAAAGGGGTGGACTCCACCGTCCGCTCCACCACCGCCAAGCTGGGGCCCCGCTCCACCCTGATTATTAAGGAGAAGGTCATGACCCACGGCAAGCAGCTTGCCAAGTCCGATTTCACCGTGGACCTGGACGGCGAGGGCTGCCACACCAACGTGATCTCCCGCTCGGTGGCCCGGGGGCAGTCCAAGCAGATTTTCCTGGCCCGCATCAACGGCAACGCCGCCTGCTACGGCCATTCCGAGTGCGACGCCATCATTATGGACGAGGGGACCGTCTCCGCCATTCCGGAGGTCACCGCCAACTGCCTGGACGCCCAGTTGGTCCACGAAGCGGCCATCGGCAAGATCGCCGGGGAACAGCTCACCAAGCTTATGACCCTGGGCCTGACGGAAAAAGAGGCCGAGGAGCAGATTGTCAACGGATTCTTGAAATGATTGCAGGGCGGGACGGCCCCGGCCCGCTGGCATACCATGGTTGATGGAACCAGCTCTGTGGACAAACCCGGCTCCGTTGTGTAGGGCAAGGGCAGAGCCCTTGCCCTACGTCACGCAGACCATTGCATTTCTGGAAAGGAGCGCCCTATGGGCCATCAGATTAGCGCCATCATTGGCAAGCGGCAGGCCGTCCGGGTCTTTGCGGACCGCTGGACGTGGGCGGAGGTGGTGGACCTGCCCCAGGACTGCGGCATGGTCTTTCTCACCGACGCCCTCTTTGACGGCATTACCCAGCTCTTTGACGGGCCCGGCCAGGAGGAGCCCTCGTCCTTGACGCTGTTTACCTCCGCCATCCGCCGGGCTCTGGAGGAAGCCGCCCACCCCGGCCCCCTGGCCTACATCGAAACCGACTATGCCGGGGGTTATGGCACCCAGGCCGGGGTGCTGCTGGAGCGGGGGCAGGCGGCCCTGGGCCCTCTGGAGGGGGCAGGGGCCATCAACCGTCTGCTGCGGACCATCGGTGTTTGGAGCCGGCCCGGAGAGGACGAATTCGACGCCCTGGGGCTGGGGCGTTACCGCCATATGCCCGGGGAATGAAAGAAGTAGACGAACCCGGTTCCGGCGTGTAGGGCAAGGGCTCTGCCCTTGCCTGATCATATTACCGTTTCTGTTTAAATGGCAAGGGCAGAGCCCTTGCCCTACATCACGTACACCATCGCATTTCCAGAAAGGAGGAACCGCCGTGGAATTTTACCCCGCAAGACATGAGCAAAGCGGCCTGTCCGCCGCCTGCCTGGAGGACGGCAGCATCGCCATCCGCCGGGGGGCGGAGGTTCTGTCCACCCTGCGCCTGTTTGGGGACGGGTTTCGGGCGCGGTACAGCGAATGGCTGGTGGAGCCCCGGCTGGAATTTTCCCCGGACGGGGCCTGGCTGGCAATCTCCTACGGGATGGGCTATGTCTACCTGGCGGAGCCCCAGACGGGCCGGGTGGTCCGGGAGTTCCGCCTCTTTGACGATGTGCGCTATGAGGACGGCTCCTTCCAGGACATCGACACCTACTGCTACTACAACGAGCACACCCGCCTGGACTTCAGCCCCTCGGGCCGGTGGCTGGCGGTGCGGGTCCGGGGGGACTTCGACCCCCAGGAGGAGGACGGCCGGACGGAGTATTTCACCCCGCTGTACTTCCGAAGCGTCTTTGTCATCGACATGGACCGGCGGGAGCTGGCCTTCTCCCACGTCTTCGACGACGAGCGCCCCGGCCATGAGAATCTGGCCGTGCTGGCCTTCCACCCGGCGGAGGAGCTGCTGGCGGTGGGGGCGCCAGGGGGGCGGTTCCGCCTGCTGTCCCTGCCGGAGGGCCGGGTGACGGCGGAATTTTCCGGCCTGATCTGGGTCCCCGACCCCTGCGGGGTCCGCCACCGGGAGCTGGTCCGGTTCGTGGACGGGGACACCCTGGTGTATCTGTCCCAGGAAAAGACAGCCAACCGCCTCCGCCGGGGGGCGGACGGAATATGGCGGCCCGCCGGGAAGCTGTCCCCGGAGGAGGGCCGTGAAATTATGGGAGAGGAGTTTTTGCTATGCTGCCCTTAGCCACCGCAGCCCAAATGAAGGAGCTGGACCGCCGGGCCATCGAGGAGCGGGGGGCCTCCTCCCTGGAGCTGATGGAGAACGCCGCCCAGGCTGTGGCCCAGGCTGTCTGGGAGCTTCTCCAGCCCGAGGAGGACGGTTTCAGCCCTGTCCTCGGCAGCTTTTCCTCCATGATCGTCATGCGCAAAAAGGACGCCCCGCCCCCTACTGACGAGGAGGAGCGGCAGGTGGCGGAGCTCCGGGAAATCGTGGAGTCCAAAAACACCGACCCCACCCCGAGGATTGCCGTGTTCTGCGGCCCCGGCAACAACGGCGGGGACGGGGTGGCCTGCGCCCGTCTGCTGATGGAGCGGGGCGGGTGCCAGGTCCGGGCCTTCTTCGTGGGGGACCGGGCCAAAATGACCCCCGACGAGCGGGCTATGGCGGACAAGCTCACCGCCGCCGGGGGCCGTCTGGAGGACTTCTCCGTAGACATGACCGACCGCTCTACCCTGGAGGCCACCATGGACTACGAACAGCAAAAGCTGCTCACCTGGCTGTCCACCTGCGACGTGATGGTGGACGCCCTCTTCGGCGTCGGCCTGGCCCGGCCGGTGGCGGGGGTGTTCCGCACCGCCGTTTTGCAGATGCAGAGCCGGCTCGGGTGCCCGGTGGTGGCCTGCGACATCCCCTCCGGGGTGGACGCCGACACTGGGGAAATCCTGGGGGAAGCCGTCCAGGCGAAAATCACAGTTACCTTCACCCGGGGCAAGCCGGGGCTGTATTCCGGAGCGGGGGCGTCCCGGGCCGGGGAGGTCCGCGTTGTGGACATCGGCATCCCCCATGACCTGGAATACCAGATGTTCCGGGCGCTGCCCCGGCTGGAGGTCATGCGCCAGCCGGACAGCCAGCTCCCGCTCCGCCCCCGGAACGCACACAAGGGGGACTTTGGCAAGCTGCTCATCCTGGCCGGGTCGGAGGGCTATACCGGCGCGCCCGTCCTGGCGGCGCGGGCCGCTTTGCGGACCGGGGCGGGGCTGGTGTACTTAGGGGTGCCCCGGGATGTCTACCCCATTGTGGCCGTGAAATGCGACGAAGCCATGCCCTTCCCCCTGCCGGAGGACTATAACGCCGTTTTGGAGAAAGCCAGAGGCTGTGATGCGGCCCTCATCGGCCCCGGACTGGGGCGGGCCCCGGAGACGGAGGAACTTGTCCTGTCCCTGCTGGCCGATCTGGAAATTCCCGTGGTGCTGGATGCCGATGGCATAAACGCCCTGGCGGGGCATATAGATGTACTGGACAGGCGGAGCGCCCCCACCGTCCTCACCCCCCACGAGGGGGAATTTTCCAGGCTGACGGGGTGCGCCCTGCCCATAGCGGGCCGGCTGTCCGCCGCCCGGGATTTCGCCCGGGAGCACAGCTGCGTGCTGGTCCTCAAGGGCCAGGGCACCGCCACCGCCGCCTCCGACGGCTCCGCCTGCATCAACGCCACCGGCGGCCCCGGCATGGCCAAGGGCGGCTCCGGGGACGTGCTGGCCGGGATGATTGCCGCCCTGCTGGGCCAGAAGCACCTGCGCCGTGAGGGCGCGGACAACACCTGGGAGCTGGCGGCCGCCGCCGTCTGCTTCCACGGCATGGCCGGCGATCTGTGCGCCCGGAAATTGGGGGAGTACGCCATGCTGCCCACCGACCTCATCGAGGCCCTGCCCGAAATTCTGCGGGAATGGACGGAGGACGGACCGTAGTGCGCGACGACCCCGGCGCGCCGTGTCATGCGGTGGGTCATGCAGAACTGTAGGGGCGGATATTATCCGCCCGAAAAACGCTGTATGGGAACGACGGGCGGATGATATCCGCCCCTACATGCACAACCAATTTCAATTTTTGGAGGTAACACCTGTGCGCAGACGTTTGATTTGCGTACTAATGACAACCCTCCTGCTGGCGGGCTGCGGCCGGGCGGAGGTGGACAAGGGGGAGGAGCTGGCCCTGGCCATCCGAGGAGAGTACCTGGCCATGGACCGCTGTGCCGCCCAGGCATCTATCACCGCCGACTACGGCCAGCGGGTCTATCAGTACGAGATGGCCGTCACGGTAACGGAGTCGGAAACCACGCTCAGCCTTACCGCCCCGGAGACGGTGGCGGGCCTTACCGCCCGTCTGGAGGGGGAGGAGGGCCTGCTGGAGTTCGACGGCGTGTCGGTGGAGACTGGGCCCATGGACGAAAACGGCCTTACCCCCGCCTCCGCCGTCCCCGCCCTGCTGGAAGCGGCCCGGTCGGGCTACATCACCGCCTGCGCCCTGGAGGAGGACGGAGCCCTGCTCCGGGTGGACTGCGGCTCCCCGGAGGGGGCCCCCGGCTCCGGCACCGAAACCGCCCTGTGGTTTGACGCGTCCACCCACGCCCTGGCGAAAGGGGAAATATCTGTGGACGGCTTCCGGGTGATTCTGTGCGAATTCTCCGAGTTTACCGCCGGGTAAAGCTGTAGGGGCGGATATCATCCGCCCGCATACAGGGCGCGCCATTACCAAAGAAATTGTACATATTTTTAGGTGGGCGGCCCCAGGCCGCCCCTGCAAAAGAAGGAATTTTTATGACAGACAGAAGAACCGTCCGCACCTGGGCGGAGGTGGACCTGGACGCCCTGGCCCACAACTACCGGCTCCTGCGGGGGCTGGCCCCGGGGGCCAAATTCCTGGGCCTGGTGAAGGCGGACGCCTACGGCCACGGTGCGGCGCCCATCGCCAAAAAATTGCAGGCGCTGGGGGCCGACATGCTGGCCGCCGCCTGTCTGGACGAAGCCATCGCGCTGAGGGAGTCCGGAATCGCCCTGCCCATCCTCTGCCTGGGGCAGACGCCCCCCGAGCTGGCCGGGGAGCTGCTGGCGTATGACATCACCCAGACGGTGGGCGACCTGGAGACGGGGAAAGCCCTGTCCGAGGCCGCTGTCAAGGCCGGAAAGACGCTGAAAATCCACGTGAAGGTGGACACCGGC
>JAAWNI010000116.1 GCA_022798855.1 Lawsonibacter sp.
ATCGTTTTAGAGCCGGAAGAACAAAAAGCCGCCTTGACAAAAGGTTAGGGCGGTGGTATATTAAACATACAAGGTGCTGTCCGCAAGACGGTTCAGCCCAGAGGATTTAGGTTTATTTGAAAACCGTCACCGGTCCGGGGTGGCGGTTTTCAGCGTTTAATACGTATCGTTACGGTAAGACCGAAGATATGAAATGTAACCGTAACCGGCATACGCTCACCCCCTTTCGGGTGGTGTAGCTGAACCGCCTCGCCTGTGTTGGACAACACCTGTATGCAATGTACCATGTTTTCACCGTTCCGTCAAGAAAATGTTCCTGAAAATGTTCCTCTGTTTTCCCTTGCCCTTTTGAAGACTATCCGCTATAATGGGGGCACCACTTAAAAACAAGGAGGAATTTTCCTATGGCTTTTGTAACTCTGGAGAAGAAGGGCCCTGTGGGCATCGTCACCATGAACCGGCCCGAAGCGCTGAACGCCCTGGACAAGCAGGTGCTGGAGGACCTGAACACCGTGCTGGACCAGGTGGAGTCCGACCCTGACATCCTGGTGGCCATAGTCACCGGGGCGGGCCGGTCCTTTGTGGCCGGGGCGGACATCGGCCAGATGTCCAATTTCACCGCCGTGGAGGGCAAGGCCTTCGGCGCTTACGGCAACGGGGTCTTCCTGAAGCTGGAGAACCTGTCCAAGCCCACCATCGCCGCCGTCAACGGCTTCGCCCTGGGGGGCGGCTGTGAGCTGGCCATGGCCTGCGACATCCGTCTGGCCAGCGAAAAGGCCAAGTTCGGCCAGCCCGAGGTGGGCCTGGGCATCACCCCCGGCTTTGGCGGCACCCAGCGCCTGGCCCGCATCGTGGGGGTGTCCAACGCCATGGAGCTGATCCTCACCGCCAAGGTCATCAAGGCGGAGGAAGCCCAGCGCATCGGCCTGGTGGGCCACGTCTACCCCGCCGGGGAGCTGATGGACAAGGCCCTCGAGCTGGCCAACGCCATCGCGGCCAACGCCCAGGTGGCGGTGCGCCAGTCCAAGGCGGCCATCCGCCGGGGGATGCAGGCCGACATGTCCACCGGCGCGGCCTTTGAAGCCGAAGCCTTCGGCCTGTGCTTCGCCACCGAGGACCAGAAGGACGCCATGAAGGCCTTCGTCAACAAGGAGAAGGTTACCTCCTTTAAAAACCGCTGATTACACGGCAGGCCGCCGGTGGGTAACCCGCCGGCGGCCTGCCGCTGAGAGGGAGGGAGCGCCCCTATGGATATCGCTGTTCTGTTTTCCAACCTGGTTGGGCTGTTTCTGCTCATCGGCGTGGGCTTTTTTGCGGTGCGGATGAATGTTCTGCCCATCCAGGCCGCGAAACCGATGAGCGCCCTGCTGATGAAAATCACGGTGCCCGCCACCGTGGTGTCCTCCATGCTCCGCCCCTTCGACCCCGCCTTCCTCCGGCTGGGGCTGTCCATTCTGGCGGTGGGGACGGTGCTGTTCGCCCTGTTCGCGGCCCTGTCCCTGGGGCTGGCCCCCCTGTGCCGGGTGCCCCGGGGGCGGCGGGGGATGTGGTGCTGCTGCGCCACCTTCTGCAACAACAGCTTTATGGGCTTTCCCGTGGCCCTGGCCGTCCTGGGGGAGGAGGGCCTGGCCCTGACGGTCATCCTGGCCATCCCCTTCAACCTGATGGCCTACAGCATCGGGGCCCGGATGGTGTGCATGGACGCGGACGGGGCGGGCGCCGCCCCCGCCGCCTCCTGGAAGCGGGCCCTTTTCAGTACGATCAATTTGGCCACTCTGGTGGGGACGGTGCTGTATATCACCCAGCTCCCGGTGCCCGAGGCCGTCCAGACCCCTTTAAGGCACCTGTCCAACGTCACCACCCCCCTGTCCATGATTATCACCGGCATGAACCTGTCCCAGGGCAGCCTAGCCGACGTGGTCCGGGACCGGGACGCCTTTACCGCTTCCGCCATGCGCCTGCTCCTCTTCCCCCTGATTGCCTGGGGGGTGATGCGCTGTATTCCGGGGCTGGACGGGCTGGTCATGGGGGCCGCCCTGCTGAATATGTCCATGCCCGCCCCCGCCGCCGCCACCCTCATGGGGGAGGAGTACGGCGGCAACGTCCAGATCGGCTCCCGGATCATCTTCCTGTCCAGCCTTCTGTGCGTGGCGACCATCCCCCTGATCTCGCTGCTTTTGTAAACGAATCCCCCAGTCAGCGGCTACGCCGCTGCCAGCCCCCTTGCCAAAGGGGGCCTTTGGACGGGACCGGGGCCTTCAAGCACCCAAGCCCCCCTCCAGGAGGGGGGTGGCGCGGCGGAGCCGTGACGGGGGGAGAAAAGCATTGTAAAAAAACGCTGTGTTACCCCCTCAGCCACCGCCTGCGGCGGTGCCAGCTCCCTCAAAGAGGGAGCCGACGATAGAGCGCGGCAAGCTGGCAGGCCCGGTACAACCGTACCGGGCCTGTTGATTTACACCCGCACCACCGCGTGGAGCAGCGACCAGATGGACCAGAGGAACCCGGCCACAAAGACCGCCGCCAGCACGGGGACGATCAGCTCAACGGAGGAGGAAAACTGCTGGGGGAATATCTGCATCAGGAGCATGGGGGCCATGACCGCGGCCCAGATGATCCAGCCTCCTTTTGAGCCAAACCGCTGAATCAGCGCCCCCACGATGATCCCGCCGGCGACGGCCACCCCAAAGGCGATCAGCCACCAGTACCAGTCCAGGGTGAAATCCTCAATCAGGAGGACCTTGCCCGAAACCAGCTCGCCGTTTACCGTTGTGCCCTCGGGCATGAAGAAGATAGCTCCGGAGGTCCAGCCGTCCATTCCGGCCAGTTTGGCCCACAGCGGCGGGCAGAGAAAGCGCTCGACGGTGGCCAGCAGTCCGCCCAGGGCCAGGGCGAAGCCGGACTCGAAGGCGCACAGCCCCAGGGTCAGGCCCAGGGCCCGCTTCCGGGTCTGGCCGAAGCGCAGGGCCTGGTCAAAGCTGACTCCCACGTGGGAGATGCCCGCCACCAGGGCGGTGAGGCCGCCCACAATGGGGTAAAGGACACAGGCCACGGTGACGCTGGTTTCCGGCCTTGCGAAGTACATCACGCACCCGATGATGATTTGAACCACCAGGAACAGGCCGCCCTCCACCGCCAGATAGAGGGCCAGGTCGTCCAGATTCAGCTTTATCAGCTTTTTATAGGTCGAAAACATTTTACTCACCTCACTACATAGCGTTGGATCACGCGCCAGATCAGAAACTCGCCCCCCGCCGCGCCGGCAACCAGTACCACAATCATAACCTTGGGCAGGGTGGTCCACAGCCAGGCCCACTTCGAGTCCAGAAGGTATACCAGAACTTTAGTCTCGACGGAGAGGATCATAAATACCGTAACCGCCACCATGACAAAGATAGACACCGTAACCAGTATGCTCCCCAGGATCTTGTTTTTCACCATCACCAGCCCGCTGAGACAGCCCAGGATCATCAGCACGATACACGCCAGCGGAAAGGCCCAGACGCGGCCGCCAAACAAATCCAGCAGCATCCACTTGTCCCGGGCCATCCAGCCGGCCAGGGCGGGAAGGGAGGACATGAACAGCTGGAGTCCCCAGCACACCGCCGCGTAGAACACCATGGTCCCCTGTATGGCCCAGAAAAAATCGATCCGCCGGGCTCCCATGGACAGCCCCAGGTTCAGGTTGTTGGTACACATGGCGAAGGCGTAGAGAAACAGCATCAGCAGGATCATAGTGGGGAACATAGCGTAGTAAGTCTCAAAGAGGTTGCTCGTTCGGAGGCTTTCTGGCACACCGGTGACGTAACAGCCCGCGATCACAACGGCGGCGAAGCCGAAGATCGCCCCCAAGTTGACCCAGGTGAAGTTCAGGAGAAATCGTAAGGATTTTACCATCGTTCCCGCCCCCTTACTGGGCATCCCCGTGGCCGCACAGGGACACAAAAACGTTCTGCAGGTTCATGGGGACGATGTCCACATCGGCCTCCTTGGCCGCCTCCAGCTTGACCATATCCCCTCGGACAGCCACCGTCTTGTGCCGGCCCATCTGGTGGGTGGAGAGGACCTGGAGCCCGTTGCACACCCGGTCCACCACGTCGTCCCGGCCGGAGACATAGCGGAACTGGCTGATAAGCTCCTCGGTCTCGGCATTCTCCAAAATGCGGCCCTCATCCAGGATGATGACCCGCTCAAAGACGGAGGCGGCCTCCTCAATGATGTGAGTGGAGACGATGAAGGTGCGGTTGGTCTGGGCGAAGTCCTCCAAAAGGAGCTGGTAGAACCGCTCCCGCATCACCACGTCCAGCCCGGCGGCGGGCTCGTCCAGGATAGTGATGGGAGCCCGGCTGGCCAGGGCAATCAGAATGGTCACCATGGACATCTGGCCCTTGGACAGCTGGGATATCTTCTTCTTTGTCTCCAGCTTGAACTCGTCCAGCAGGCGCAGGGCGTAATCCATGTCCCAGTTGGGGTAGTAGATGGCGGCGGACTTGAGATAGTGCTTCACCTTCAGGTTGTTGGGTCCGGAAAACAGGGTGGCCTGCATCTCCCGAGAGAAACAGATGTCGCTGAGGGCCCGCTGATTCTCCCACACCGGCTGGCCGTCGTAGGTGACGGAGCCGCTGTTCTTGGTGTTCTGGGCGGTGAGAATGCCCAGCAGGGTGGTCTTGCCCGCCCCGTTTCGGCCAATCAGGCCGTAGATTTTCCCTGGCTCAATGGTCAGGTCCAGGTTGTGAAGGACCTCCTTGTCCTTGTAGGATTTGCACAGACCCTCTGCCTTTAAAATCCCAGCGTTCATTTGTCGTTCTCCTCTCTGACAGCCCGCTCAATCATGGCCGTAATTTCTTCCCCGGTCAGGGCCAGGGAAGCCCCCTCCTTCACCAGAGGTTTCACATAGCCGTCGTAAAAGGCGGCCTTTCGTTTTTGCTTCACAGTCTCTCCCGCTCCTTTCGATACAAACATGCCGATGCCCCGGCGCTTGTACAAGATTCCGTCCGCCACCAGCAGGTTGATACCCTTGGCCGCTGTGGCCGGGTTGATGTTGTACCCCCGGGCCAGCTCGTTGGTGGAGGGCACCTGTTCCTCCTCCCGGTAGACTCCCCGGAGGATGTCGTCCTCCAGCATCCGGGCAATCTGCAAGTAGATCAGGGACTGGTTGTTTAAGGTTCCCCGCATTTCATCACCTCTGTGGATTTTTGCCCCGCGCCGCAGAGCTGAAAAAGGACTTGCGCCCCGGCGCTTACTGCTTTTCTTGTTTATTGGTTCATTACTTGTGTAACTAACCATACCACCAATGAGGCCCGGTGTCAAGTGGTTTTTGAAAAAAAATTAAGAGGCGCGCTTCCGCGCGTCTCCCGCTATTTGCGAAACAGCTCGCTGTGTGTTCCAGTTCTGGTCAGCGTTAACAGAAGCTGTCCGCCGTCTATTTTGTAAATCAGAAGCCAATCCGGCTGAATATGACACTCCCGATGGCCTATATAGCCACCAGCAAGGGCAGGATCCTGATATTTAGGGTCCAGAGCCCCCTCCCCGGCCAAAATTTCCACGACATCCAACAGCAATTCCACACTTTTGCCCTGCTTTTTCATTCTCTTGTAGTCCTTTTTAAACTGGGAGGAGTAAAAAATGTCAAGCATCCAGCGCCTCCCTCAGCGCGTCCCGGCTTTGGAAAGGCCCGGAGAGATTCCGTCTCTGGTTGACATCCGCAATGGCCTCCAGCGTCTCAGCGCTTGGGCGGGACAGGCTCAGATCAAAAGGTATCCCCCCCTGCCGGATTACCGCTTTAGCAAAAATATTAAAGGCTGTGGACATGGTCATCCCCAGCTGTCCGCATATCTCGTCAAAAAGCCGTTTGTCTGTTTCGTCAATTCTGATGTTGATATTCGTCTGCGCCATTTGATTCCACCTCCTATTCAATCTATTTACAGTATACTCAAATTTTATCACAACGTCAATAAATATTTCAATTAAAAACCGCCGTCCAAAACGGACGGCGGTTTTTCACTCTTTTATTACGCCTTCTCGGCCTTGCCCTCGGCCTTAGCGGCGGCCTTGGCGGGCGCGGGGGCTTCGACCCCCTTGGCGGTGCTGACGGCCTGGACCACGCCCCGGTCCTTGGCCTCCTTGGCGTGCTTCTCCACGTCCAGCTTGTTCCTGGGGCTGCGGATCAGACAGCCGGCGCCCTGGACGCAGCCGCCCTCGCAGGCCATGCCCTCGATGAAGTTGCCCTCCAGGCGGCCCACTTTCAGCTTCATCAGGGCCACCTCGCAGGCGGCGGTGCCGCTGCACGGCACGGCCTTCACCTCGAAATTGGAGCCCTTCTCCTTCAAGGTCTGGACCACGGCCTCGGCCACGCCGCCGCTGCGGGCGAAGTTCCGGCCGTAGCCGCTGGCCTCGTCCAGGGGGGCTTCCTCCAGCTTCTCCAGGTCGATATTCCGGGACTGGAACAGGGCGAACAGCTCCTCATAGGTGAGGACGCAGTCGATGGCATTCATGGTGCGGCCCAGCTGGAACTCCTTCTTCTTAGCCACGCAGGGGCCGATAAAGACCACCTTGGCGTCGGGGTCCTTTTCTTTCAGGTGCAGGCCGATCATGACCATGGGAGAGGGGGTGTGGGAGACGTACTGGTTCAGCTCGGGGTGCTTTTTCTTCACATAGCCCACAAAGCCGGGGCAGCAGGAGGAGGTGAGGACGCCCTTCTCCACCAGCTCCTCAGACTCCCGGTCGGCCACCATGTCGGCGCCCAGGGCCACCTCGGCCACGCCGGAGAAGCCCAGCATCTTGATGCCGGTCACCACCTGGCCATAGGTGGCGGGGGCGAACTGGCCGGCGATGGAGGGGGCGATGACGGCGTAGGTCTTATAGCCCCAGTGGGCGCCGCCCTGGATCATCTGGATGGCGTCCACGATCCAGGACTTGTCCTGAATGGCCCCGAAGGGGCACTGATAGACGCAGTTGCCGCAGGAGATGCACTCGTTGATATCAATCGAGGCCTTCTTGTCCGGGCCCATGGAGATGGCCTTGGCGGGGCAGCCCTTCTCGCAGGGCCGCTGGTTCTTCACGATGGCGCTGTACTGGCAGGCGCTGACGCACTTGCCGCAGGTGATGCACTTGCTGTGGTCGATGCTGGCCCGGTGGTTGACGATG
>JAAWNI010000117.1 GCA_022798855.1 Lawsonibacter sp.
GCTGTAGGGGCGCGCACCGCGCGCCTGCGGGCGGACAATGTCCGCCCCTACATTAAGGCTGCGCCTGTAGGGCAAGGGCTCTGCCCTTGCCTTTATCGGACTTTGCCTTGGTTGGGGAATCCCCCAGCCACGGCTCCGCCGTGCCAGCCCCCTTTAACAAGGGGGCCTTTCCGCCTGCGGGCGGGACGGGGGTCAGCTCCGCTCATCCGTCCGCCCCACCAGATAGTCGATGGTGACACCGTAGAAGTCGGCCAACGCAGTCAATGATTTAATGCTTGGCTCATTTGTTCCGTCTTCATAAAACTGATATCCACGGAGAGTAAGGCCCAAAAGTTCTGCCAGCTCACGTTGGTATACTCTACGCTCTTTTCGTAAAAGTGTCAATCTTTCTCCCAGAACTGTTTTTTTCTTCGGCATACAATAACCCCTTGACATGTATAAATTATCGTGGTACAATGTATATATCATACATAAGCAGGAGTGACACTCAATGTACCATTACATCAACAATCTCTACCAATTAGAGTTGGAATCCGGACGGCTGGATTTTGAGTCCGATTTGGGATATCGGGAAGCGCTCCGCTGTTTTTCTGTGCAGTATGAAGACATATACCTGGCCGGGGACCCCAAGCTGTGCGAAGCGCTTTTCAGTTCCTGTTTCGATTTGGAGTATTACGCCTCCAGGGCGGCCTTTTCCTATGGGCTGCGCCTGGGCATAGCCCTGAGCCGCTGGGGAGGCGGCTTGTCAGCCCTCTAGCTCCACCAGGGCGTAAAACCTCCGGCCCGGGCGCTCCTCTACAGCCCCCTGGACCTGGAGCATGGTGATGGCCGAAAGTATCCGCTTGGCGGGTATCTGGGTCCGCTCCACGATCTCGTCGGCGGTGAGGGCGGACTTGGCCGCCGCCGCCAGCACCGACAGCTCGTCGTCGGTGAAGCGGTCCCTCTGCCGGGCGCGGGGGACCAGCTCCCGCTTGCCGGGCTCCTCCCTGGGGGGCCGCTGGACAGGGCGCTCCCGCCGGGGCTTGTCCACCCCCTGGGACAGCCGCGCCCTGGCTACCTCCGGGGGCAGCGGCGCCAGCTTGGCCAGCTTGGACGGGTACAGGTCCACATAGTCCTCCAAAACGTCCTCCGCGCTCTCCACCAGCCGGGCCATGTTGTCGTGGATCAGCCGGTTGGTCCCCCGGGCCCGCCCCTCGTCCGGCCCCACCGGAAGGGCGTAGACCTCCCGGCCCTGCTCCAGGGCGTGGCCGACGGTGAGCATGGTGCCCCCCTGCACCTCGCACTCAATGGCCAGCACCCCCAGGCACAGGCCGCTTATAATGCGGTTGCGGGGCTTGAAGTGCGCCCCCTTGTGGGGGGTGCCCGGAGGATACTCGGAGATCAGCGCCCCCGCCGCCGCCACGTCGTCATAATAAAAGCGGTTTTCGTAGGGGAACTTTACGTCCACCCCGCCGGCCAGCAGGGAGACTACCGGCCCGCCCCCGCTCAGCGCGCCCCGGATCGCGTGGCAGTCCACGCCCTCGGCAATGCCGGACACCACCAGCGCCCCCTTGGACGCCAAATCCAGGCCCATCTTCTCGGCCCACTCCACCCCCTTGGCGGAGCACCTGCGCATCCCTACCACGGCGATGGCCGGCTCCTCGTCAAAGCGGAAGGCCTTCCCCTTGATATACAGCACCACCGGCGGAAGGCCGATCTGCCGCAGCCGCTGGGGGTAGCCGGCGTCCTGGAAGGTCATGACCCGTACGCCCAGCCGATCGCAGTCCCCCAGGATTCTGTTGGGCTCGTCCATGCTCTTGTCCAGCAGGGACCGCCTGGCGAAGGAGTCCAGCGGCAGCAGGCCGAAGTCCCCCTCCTCCCCGTAGAAGGCCCGCTCCGGAGTGCCGAAGTGGTCCAGCACCGTCAGCGCCCCCGCCGGCCCCAGCCCCTTCCGGGTGGTCAGCCACAGCCAGTATTTCAGCTCCGCCATAAAGCGCCCCCCAATCTAAAGATTAGTCTTTACAAATCCCTCCATCCAAGGTATGGTTATAGCTGGAAGGAGAGGATTTTTTTATGTGCCAACGCCAATCTGTCCGCCCCTGGCTGGTCTGCCTGGGGGGCGCGGTCATGCTGTTTTCGTCCATGGGGCTGGGGAGCAACCTCTACTCGGTCTATCAGCCCTATATCATCGCCCAAAACGCCTTTACCAATACCCAGGCCTCCTGGATCATCACCACCCGCAGCCTGTTCATCGTGCTGGGGATGATGTCCGCCGGGTGGCTCTGCGCCCGCCTGGGCATCCGGAACGCCGTGTCGGCGGGCATGCTCCTGCTGGTGCTGTCCCGGCTCCTCTTCGGCGCCGCCGGCTCCCTGCCCGCCTATCTGGCCGCCGCCGCCCTCACCGGGCTGGCCTACAGCTGGGCGGGGATGATACCCCTGTCCCTGCTCATCAACAACTGGTTCCAGGACCGGAACGCCTTCGCCCTGGGGCTGGCTTCGGCGGGCAGCGGCCTGGCCACCATCCTGATCCCCGCCCCCCTCACCGGGATCATCCAGGCCTGGGGGCTGAAAGCGGCCTTTTGGACGGAGGCGGCCTTCGCCCTGCTCCTGGGGGGCGCGGTGTACCTCCTGGTCCAGGACCACCCCGCCCGCCTGGGCCTGGAGCCCTACTACCAGGGCGGGGGCCGGGAGCACACCCCCCTCCAGCACCCCGCCCCGAAGGGGATGTCCCCCCTGTTCTGGGCGCTGTACCTGACGGCGGTGTTCCTCACCGGCGCCCCCACCGCCATCGGAATGACCAATGTGGGGGTGCTCTACCGCACCGAGGGCTTCCAGCCCGGCACGGTGGCCGCCTTAGTCTCCTGCGTGGGGCTGGCCCTTATGGTGGGAAAAATGCTCTACGGCGAGCTGGCCGACCGGCTGGGCGGCTGCCCCGCCACCTGCATCATATACGGGGTGGCCCTTCTGGCCTACGCCCTCCTCTGCCTGGCCCCCAACGGCAGTGTGCCCGTGGCCTTCGCCGCAGCCGCCGCCCTGGGTTTGGCCCTCCCCCTGAGCAATGTGTCCTTCTCCATCTGGGCCAGGGACTTTCTGGGGGACGAGGGCTTCGCCAAGGGGCTGAAATGGAGCCAGACCCTCTACGCCCTGGGCATCGTGGCCTTCGGCCCCCTCCCCGGCTGGCTGGCCGACCGGACCGGGGGCTATGTGGCCTCTTACCTCCTGTTCGGGGGGATGATGGCCGTCTCCTTCTTGTTCGTCGCGCTGGTCTACCGCAGGACCAGGTCCGGCGGCAGGCCCCGGTGAGCCTCCTTCTAACGGGCCATCTCCCAGAGGACGACCGCCGCGGCCGCCGCCGCGTTCAGCGACTCGCACCGCTCCCGCATGGGGATTTTAATGGCCTTCTCGCTGAGCGCCAGCAGCTGGGGGGAGATGCCCCTCCCCTCGCTTCCAATCACAACGGCGCAGCGCTCCAGCCCCGCCGTCCTGATGTCTATGGCGTCCTCCCGCAGGGCCGTGGCGTACAGCCGCAGGCCGGAGCGCTCCAGCAGGCCCGGCAGCGCTTCCTCCTCCACCTCGTACACCGGCAGGCGGAAGCAGGCCCCCATGGTGGCCCGCACCGTCTTGGGCGAGAAGGGGTCGGCGCAGCGGTGGACTAAAAGCAGCCCGTCCGCCCCCAGGGCGTCGGCGGTCCGCCAGATGGCCCCCACATTCCCTGGGTCCTGGAGCCCGTCCAAAATCAGCCAGCGGCCCCCCTCCAGCCTCTCCGGCGGCGCCAGGCTGGGCATCCCGGCCAGAAACAGCACCCCCTGGGGGGTCCTGGTGCCGCACAGGCTGTTCAGCAGCTCCGCCGGCACCTCCGCCCGCCACAGGCCGTCCAGCCCGGGCAGGTCCACCCCTTGGGCGGTCACCACTGCCTCAACCGCCGCACCCGCTTTCAGGGCTTCGGCCAATAGCTTTGGCCCCTCCCCGAAAAAAAGCCCGCAGCTCCGGCGGTACTCCCGCTCAGACGTCAGCCTGCGTATGCGCTTGATGAGCTGGTTGCTTCGGCTGGTGATTATTTCCAAGGCGGATGCCCTCCCTCTGGACATGATTCTTATATCATAAAGGTATCCCCTTGGGTTGTCAAGGAAAGTTTTTTGGAATGCCTGTCGGTTTGTCACCCAGGACAGGGGCTCTGCCCCCGCCTGTCCCCGAAAGGGGATTGCATAGAATCGGATGTAAACGGAATCTCCCTGCCGCCAGAGAACGGCGCGCCCTACAGAGTTACGGAATCCCCCCGCCACTTCGTGGCCCTCCCCCCTTTGACAAGGGGGGCTTGGGGTGCTTGAAGGCCCCGGTCCTGCTCCAAAGGCCCCCTTGTTAAAGGGGGCTGGCACGGCGCAGCCGTGACTGGGGGATTCTGGTTCATCGAAAACTTTCCTTAGAGCCTGTAGGGCGCGCCGGGGTCGTCGCGCCCTACAGATTTCCTGTAAACGGAATCCCCCCGCCACTTCGTGGCCCTCCCCCCCTTTGGCAAGGGGGGCTTGGGTGCTTGACGGCCCCGGTCCCGCTCCAAAGGCCCCCTTGTTAAAGGGGGCTGGCGGCGGCGAAGCCGCTGACTGGGGGATTCTTTTAACTTATGAGCTGGTTGCTTGACGGCCCCCCTCAGTCCGGCCTGCGGCCGGCCAGCTCCCCCACAAGGGGGGAGCCTCCTTACGGGATTTCTCCCTCGAACACCGTTCGGGCGGGGCCGGTCATGAAGACCCGGCCCCCCCGCCGCGCCAGGGTCAGGCAGCCGCCGGGCAGGCGGGCTTCCACCCTATCGCCGCACCGGTTTTCCGCCAGAGCGGCCGCGAAAGCCGCGCAGGCCCCCGTGCCGCAGGCCAGGGTGGCCCCGCTCCCCCGCTCCCACACCCGCAGGCTGACCTCCCCCCGGTGGGGGCAGGCGGCAAACTCAATGTTCCGCCGCTCCCCCAGGGCGGGGTGGCGCTCCAGCAAAGGGCCCAGCCGCTCCAGCTCCACCTCCTCCGGGTCGGGGCAGAAGACCACCCCGTGGGGGTTGCCGGCGTCCACCGGGACCACCGTGAAGCGCTCCCCCGCCGCCTCCAGGGCCACGGGCGGGCCCGCCCGCACCTCCCCCATGTCCACCGTCACCCGGTCCACAGCCCCGCCTGACACGTGGAGCTCCAGCGTCCTGGGGCCGGCCCCCGTGTCGATGGTCAGGCAGGTCTTGCGGGTCAGCCCCCGGTCGTAGACGTACTTGCCCACGCACCGGATGCCGTTGCCGCACATGGCCCCCCGGGTGCCGTCGGCGTTGTACATCTCCATGGTGAAATCACCGGCCATCCCGGGCTTGACGCAGATCAGCCCGTCCGCCCCTACCCCGAAATGCCGGTCGGACAGCCGGACCGCCAGCCCGGGCAGGTCCTCCGGCTCCCCCTCCAGGCAGTTGAGGTAAATGTAGTCGTTGCCCAATCCCTCCATCTTGGTGAAACGCATGGCATCCTCCCCCTTCTTCTCTCAGGGTATGCGCGTTCCGCCATGGAAAGACCGGGGGCCTGTTACAGCCCCCGGTTTTAACGGTATGTGAAAACAGCCCGTGGACCCCCGGCGAAATTTGCGGTTTTCCACAGAGCGGGCGGATAATATCCGCCCCTACACACAGAATCCAAAGCTTAGGCACTATGCCATCGTCAATAGATGACCAGGTACTTCTCCAGCTCCCAGCTGGACACTCGGGTCTGGTACTCGTTCCACTCCTTCAGCCGGCCCTTGATAAACTGCCGGGCTACATGCTCCCCCAGCACGTCCAGCACCAGGGCGTCCTTCTCCAGCTCGTCCAGGGCGTCCTTCAGGGTGTCGGGCAGGCAGTGGATGCCGTTGTCCCTCCGGGTGGCGTCGTCCATGGAGTAGATGTCGCCGGTGATCTCCGGCGGGGGGGTCAGGCCCCGGGCAATGCCGTCCAGCCCCGCCGCCAGACAGACCGCCACCGCCAGATAGGGGTTGCAGGAGGGGTCGGGCGAGCGCAGCTCCACCCGGGTGGCCTGGCCCCGGGCGGCGGGAATGCGGACCAGGGCGGAGCGGTTGGAGGCCGACCAGGCCCGATAGCGGGGGGCCTCGTGGCCGCCGCCCAGCCGCTTGTAGGAGTTGACCAGGGGGTTGGTTACCGCCGTGAAGCCCTGGACGTGGTCCAGAATGCCGGCGATGAAGGAGTAGGCCGTCTTGGACAGCTTCCGCTCCCCGTTGGGGTCGTAAAACACATTTTTGCCGTCCTTGAACAGGGACATGTTCAGGTGCATCCCGTTTCCGGCGATGTTGTAGACGGGCTTGGGCATGAAGGTGGCGTGCAGGCCGTTCTTCTGGGCCACGCTCTTGGTGGTCAGCCGGAAGGTCATGATCTTGTCCGCACCGTCTATCGCCCCGGTGTACTTGAAGTCGATCTCGTGCTGGCCGGGGGCGTTCTCATGGTGGCTGGCTTCGATCTCAAAGCCCATCTTCTCCAGATTCAGGCTGATCTCCCGGCGGGTGGCTTCGCCGTGGTCCAGAGGGCCCAGGTCGAAGTAGCCTGCCTCGTCCTTGGTGCGGGTGGTGGCCCGGCCGTCCTCGTCCGCCTCAAAGAGGAAAAATTCCAGCTCCGGCCCGATGTTGAACTCGTCAAAGCCCATGGAGTGGGCCCGGCGCAGCGCCCGGCGCAGCACCCCCCGGGGGTCCCCCACAAAGGGCGTGCCGTCGGTGTTGTACACGTCGCAGAACATGCGGGCCACCCGGCCCCCCGCCACCTCCGGCGGCAGGATAAGGAAGCTGTCCAGGTCGGGGTACAGGCACTGGTCCGACTCGTGGATGCGGGTGAAGCCCTCGATGGAGGAGCCGTCAAACATGACCTGGTTGTTCACCGCCTTCTCCACCTGGGAGGCGGTGATGGCCACGTTCTTCATCTGGCCGAAAATGTCGGTGAACTGCATCCGGATGAACTCGATCTCCTCCTCCCGGACCAGGCGGATAATGTCTTCCTTGGTATAGGCCATGGGCAAAACCTTCTCTCTTCTGATTTCGTGTATAGTCGACGCACTTGAGAAGAGGTAAAAAGGAGGGGAGGGAAAATGACGCGGGGCAAGGCGGAGGATGCAGGCGGGCTGGCGCCCGCCAAAGACG
>JAAWNI010000118.1 GCA_022798855.1 Lawsonibacter sp.
TCTTGCAATACATCCAGTATTTCTGCGAAAATTTGCCTTGTCTGACGGCAAAATTCCTTGTCATTCGGCATACCTTGAGATATTAAACAGGCTCTTAGAAGAGCGGCGTCTGACAGACGCCGTTTTTCCTGATGATACAAGAGAGGGCGGAATGCCGAATGGTTTTCAGCAGTTTGATATTTTTGCTGTTTTTCTTTCCCGCGCTGTTGGTGTGCTACTTCTGCGTCCCCAAAAAGCTGCGGGGGGTCCGCAACTGCGTGCTGCTGGGGTTCAGCCTGTTTTTTTACCGCTGCGGCGGGGCGGACTATCTGCCATTGCTGCTGATATCCATTGGCGCGAACTACGTTGGGGGGCTGCTGGCCGCTTCGGAGCGGCCGGCGCTGAAAAGGCTGGGCCTGTGGGGGGCGGCGGCCGTTGGGCTGGGGATGCTGGGGTGGTTCAAATACGCCGGCTTCGCGGCGGAAAACCTCAACGCCCTGGGCCTGCCCGTGCCGGTCCCGGAGATCGTCCTGCCCATCGGCATCTCCTTTTTTACCTTCCAGGGGCTGAGCTACGTCATCGACGTCTACCGGGGGGATGCCCAGCGCCAGAAAAATCCCCTGTACGTGGCCCTGTATGTGTCGCTGTTCTCCCAGCTGGTGGCGGGGCCCATCGTCCGCTACACCACCGTGGAGGAGGAGATTACCCAGCGGGAGGAGTCCATCCATGAATTTTCCCAGGGGGTGGTCCGCTTCCTCTTCGGACTGGGCAAGAAAATGCTGCTGGCCAACGTTATGGGGGAGGTGGCCGACGCCATTTTCGGCCAGCCCGCCGGCGGCATAGGCCCGGCCCTGGCCTGGATGGGGGCGCTGGCCTACACGCTGCAGATCTATCTGGACTTCTCCGCCTACTCCGACATGGCCATCGGCCTGGGCCGGATGTTCGGCTTTCATTTCCTGGAAAATTTTAACTACCCCTATATATCCCGCTCCGTGACGGAGTTCTGGCGGCGGTGGCACATCTCCCTGTCCTCCTGGTTTCGGGATTACGTCTACATCCCCCTGGGGGGGAGCCGGCGCTCCCTGGGCCGGAACCTGTTCAACCTGACGGCGGTGTGGCTGCTCACCGGGCTGTGGCACGGGGCGTCATGGAACTTTGTGCTGTGGGGGGCCTGGTTCCTGGCGCTGCTGGCCGGGGAGCGCTACCTGTGGGGTGGTAGGCTGAGACGGGCCCCCGGAGCGGTGGGCTGGCTGTACGCCATGCTGGCGGCGGTTTTCAGCTGGGTGCTGTTCCGCTCCCCCAGCCTGAGCTACGCCCTGGGCTATTTCGGTGCCATGTTCGGCCTGGGCGGCGGGGCGGACGGCCAGGAGGTCTATTTCCTGCTGGAGTACTGGCCGGAGTGGATCGGGGCGCTGCTGGCCATCCTGCCCTGGAAGCTGTGGCTCCAGGAGCGGCTGGAGGAGCGGGGGGACGCCCTGTCCCAGGGCGTCCTGGAGTGGGCCCCAAAGCTGATGGCTTTGGGGCTGATGGGGCTGTCCTATGTGAAGCTGGTCTCCGGCAGCTTCAACCCCTTTATTTACTTTCAGTTCTGACGGGGAGGGAGAACGATGAACGGCAAAACAATCCGGCTCTCTGAGCTCCTTGTCAGCCTCTGTTTTCTGGCCTTTTTGTTTAGCGCTATGGTTGTGACGGTGGCCAAATACCGGGAAGCGGACGCCTTCTATGAGAACCGCAGTCTGGCGGCGATGCCGGAGTACACAGCCGAAGCGGACGGCAACGGCAGCTATGTCAAGGACCTGGACAAGTTCATTGTGGACCGGGCGGCCCTGCGCACCGCCCTGCTCAAGTGGAAAACCGGGCTGGACCTGGCCCTGGGCCGGCCGGCGGTCAATGACACGGTGATTTCCGGCGGCTGGTTCCTGCCCTATCTGGGCTACCCGCAGGTGGATCGGGAGGAGGCCGCCGCCAGTGCGGAGCTTATGGCGGACAATCTGGTCCGTATTCGGGACGCGGCGGCGGAGTATGGCGGGCAATACTGCTATGTGGCCGTCCCCAACCAGTATGTCTACGGCGCGGAAGCCTACCCCTCCTATATGGACAGCCGCTTCCAGAAGCAGCACCTCAATGTGGAGCTTTTGTCCGCCGCTCTGGCGGAGCGCGGGGTGGACTTCCTGGACGTGGGGGCGGAGGTGGAAGCCCTGGGCCGCCCGGAGGGCTTTATGTCCAAGGTGGACCACCATTACACCATGGAGGGGGCCTTTTTGACCTACCGGCTCCTGATGGACAAGCTTGCCTCTATGACAGGGGAGGAGCTTCTGATCCTCGGGGAGGAGGATGTAGCCTTTGAGACGCTGCCCAACACCTACCTGGGCTCCCGGGCCCGGAAGCTGATGGGGATGGTCTCCAGCGAGGAGAAGCTCCAGCTCCTCTGGCCCAAGGAGGAGGTGCCCTTTGCCCGCTGGGACAACGGGGCGGAGGACCTGCCACGGGTGTACAGCATGCCGGACAGCGCTGAGGAATACGCGACCTACGGGGTGTACATGGGGGGCGACATCGCCCATACCACCATCGACACCAACCGCCAGGAGCTGCCCTCCATTCTGGTATATGGCGACAGCTTCACCAACGCCTTGGAGTGCATCCTCTACCTCAGCTTCGACCGAATGGATGCCCTGGATTTGCGCTACCACGCCGAGATGAGCCTGACCGACTATATCCGGGAGACTCAGCCCGACTATGTGGTGTGTGTGCGGGATTACGACGCCCTGTTGCTGCTGAGTGGCAACGGGGCGGGGGAGGAGCTGATTCCTTAGTCAACCGTTGGTCATTGGCTGCGGCTTCTTAAAGTTTTGTAAAATTTTTTCCAAGGGTGGCAAAGATTTGGAAAATGCGTTATAATGAGTTCAGAAAATGGGGATGGAGCCGCCGCCCTGTTTGAGAACTCCACAGTGTTGGGGCGGCCATAGGCCGCCCCTGTTGATTTAGACAGAAAAAGAGGTCGATAAGATGTCCACGAACCGCTATGAGAGCCCCCTGTCCTCCCGCTACGCCAGCGATGAGATGCAGTATATCTTTTCCCAGGACAAGAAATTTTCCACCTGGAGGCGCCTGTGGGTGGCGCTGGCCAGGGCGGAGATGGAGCTGGGCCTGCCCGTTACACAGGAGCAGGTAGACGAGCTGGAAAGACATGTGGACGACATTGATTACAACAAAGCCGCCCAGTGGGAGAGGAAGCTGCGCCATGATGTGATGGCCCACGTCCACACCTACGGCGAGCTGTGCCCCAAGGCCATGCCCATTATCCACCTGGGGGCCACCAGCTGCTATGTGGGGGACAACACCGACGTGATCCTCATGCGGGAGGGGCTGGAGCTGGTCCGGGACAAGGTGGTCCGGGTGCTGGCCCATCTGGCCGGGTTTGCTGACAAGTATAAATCCTTGCCCACCCTTGGATTCACCCACTTTCAGGCCGCCCAGCTGGTCACCGTGGGCAAGCGGGCCACCCTGTGGATGAACGAGCTGTTGATGGACCTGGAGGAGATCGAGCACCGTGTTTCCACCCTGGCCCTGCTGGGGTCCAAGGGCACCACCGGCACCCAGGCCTCCTTCCTGGAGCTGTTCGAAGGGGACCATGGGAAGGTGCGGCTGCTGGAGGAGAAGATTGCCAAGGAGATGGGCTTTACAGCTGTTGTCCCCGTAAGCGGGCAGACCTACTCCCGCAAGCTGGACTATAATGTGGCGTCCACCCTGGCCGGGGTGGCCCAGTCGGCCAGCAAATTCGCCACTGACCTGCGCCTGCTCTGCCACCTGAAGGAGGTGGAGGAACCTTTTGAAACCAGCCAGATTGGCTCCTCGGCCATGCCCTACAAGCGCAACCCCATGCGGTGTGAGCGTATCTGCGCCCTGGCCCGGTACGTGATGGTGGACGTGGGCAACCCCGCTATGACCACCGCCACCCAGTGGTTCGAGCGCACCCTGGACGACTCGGCCAACAAGCGGCTGTCCATCCCGGAGGCCTTCCTGGCGGTGGACGCCATTCTGAACATCTGGGCCAACGTGGCCGCTGGGCTGGTGGTCCACCCCAAGGTCATCGAGAAGCACGTGCTGGAGGAGCTGCCCTTTATGGCCAGCGAAAATATCATGATGGACGCCGTCAAGCGGGGAGGGGACCGGCAGGCCCTCCACGAGCGCATCCGGGTGCTGTCCCAGAAGGCGGGCTATCATGTGAAGGAGCTGGGCCAGGCCAACAACCTCATCGACCTGATGGCCGACGACCCGGCCTTCGGCATGACCCGGACGGAGCTGTCCGCCCATCTGGACCCGGCCGCCTACATCGGCCGCTGTCCAGAGCAGGTGGAGGAGTTTTTGTCCGATGCAATTGCCCCTGTGCTGAAAAAGTACGCCGGGGCGCTGGACCGGGGCGATACTGAGCTGAAAGTTTAAGGGGCGGGGGTCGATTATGAAAAGGAATAACAACCATTCATACTTTGCCGCAGGGCTGACCGCTTTCGCGGTGGTGGCGGCGTCGCTGTTCCTCTTTTTTATGCTGTTTCATTTCTCGGCGGTGGCCCGCTTTTTCAGCACACTCAGCGCCATTCTGCGCCCCATCTTTATGGGGGCCGTAATCGCCTTCCTTCTGCTGCCCGTCCACCGGAATATCCTCCGGTTCCTCCTGGCCATCACCCCGGATAAGCGGATGGAGGAGCGGCACAGCCATGCGTTCCTCAACTTTATGGCCATTGTGTTCAGCCTGATGCTGGCTTTTTTCCTGATCTACCTCTTACTGGCTATGGTAATCCCCCAGGTGTGGCAGAGTGTTGTGGGGCTGATTCAGGCTGTCCCCGACTATATGGAGGTGGTCCAGGGCTGGCTTCAGGACTTTTTCGAGGATAATCCGGACATTCAGGCCTCGGTCATGTCCGTCTATGACTCCGCCGCCACCTCCTTGGAGCAGTGGCTGAACTCCGACATCCTGCCCAATCTGGAGTCGGCCACCACCACGCTGGAGTGGGTGCGCAAAGATGTCGTCCCCAACCTGACCGGCGTGATGGCCGGGGTGTCCGGGATGGTGGTGGGCCTTCTGGTGCTGGTGAAGGACCTTCTCATCGCCATTATCGTGTCTGTGTACCTTCTGGTGCGGAAGGACATCTTCGCCGCCCAGAGCAAGAAGATCGTCTACAGCTTATTTCGTACTGATGTGGCCGACCTGATTATCGGGGAAGCCCGGAACGCCTACCGGATCATGAGCGGCTTTATCAACGGGAAGCTGCTGGATTCTCTGATTATTGGAATAATCTGCCTGGTGTGCTGCAACATTTTCAAGTTCCCTTATCCGGCCCTGATTGCCGTCGTGGTGGGCGTGACCAACATCATCCCCTTCTTTGGCCCCTTCATCGGAGCCATTCCCTGCGGACTGCTGATTTTCCTGGTCAATCCTCTTCAAGCGGTCTACTTCGCCATCTTTATCCTGGCCCTCCAGCAGTTCGACGGCAACATTCTGGGGCCCAAGATCCTGGGGGACTCCACCGGGCTGGCCTCCTTCTGGGTGCTGTTCTCCATCCTCCTGTTCGGAGGACTGTTTGGGTTTGCCGGCATGGTGCTGGGCGTGCCCGTCTTCGCCATGATTTACGGCGTAATCAGCCGCCTGGTGGCCCATGGCCTGCGGGGGCGGAATCTGCCGGTGGATACGGCGGACTATATGGGCAAAACCGAGCCGATGTCCCGCTGAGCCTAGCGGGTCGATACTGTGAAAGCGGGAGATTTTTGCGGATACCCCGGAATGTGTTTAGGAGGTTTTCTATGCGGCCATAGACGTGGTGTCTATGATGGATCGATACGATATGCTCTCCTGTGCGATCTGAAAAAATCCCTCCGGTGTACTCTGACACCGGAGGTGTTTTTTACAATTTCGCTTTGCTGGAAAGAGTTTCCATGCGGACCTTCCACACGGCGGTGGCGGACAGGCTTTTTTCCATCGCGGCTTCAAAGCCCTCCATGTGGCCTGGAGTCAGCTTCTGGCACAGAGCCCGCAGGGCGGCGGCTTTCTCCGAAGGGTCCTCCACCTCGCTGGCCGTACCGGTGGCGATGGCGGACTGGAAATAGGTGGTATACATCGCCGGAGGGACAAAGGCGGGCTGGTCGCCCCCCACAAAGGTGACGCACACCTGGGGGAATCGGCGCAGCAGCTCCAGCTTGCGGCCCTCCCGGGCACAGTGGAAATAGAGGTCCTCGTCAATGCGGACAAAGGACAGGGGCAGGCAGTAGGGGGCGGGCTCCCCGGTAGAGACGGCCATCACCCCATGGGTGCAGCGGTCGATCAGGGACAAAGAAAACGCCCGGTCCTGCGCGCGGTCGTTACGCCTCATTCTGCACCTCCTTAGGCCGGTCCAGCAGCTGGATGATGTTCAGGTAGAGGGCGGAGGGGTCCGCCTGGAAGGTTTTGGCCCAGGCTTCCGCCTGCTCCCGGTTGGGGACCAGCAGGGCCAGGTGGAGGAGGGGGGCGGTATTGTCCTCTAACGTAAGGCACAGGTTAAAGGCGCCGTCCTCCCGCTCCATGACCTGGGCGCGGACCTGGTTTTCCCGCCGCAGGGCGTCGTTCACCTTGACCAAATTTTCGTCACAGTGCCGCCGGACGGAAGGGGGGAGGCTGCTCTCGCAGATTCGGCTGTTGCGCCTTCCTTTCTCTGTAATGACGTAGCGGCCATCCTCCTTGTCCAGCTGGCCGGTGGACGCCATATGGTCCACCGCCTGGGTAAGGGAGAAATAGTCCACGCCGGCGTCGCACAGGGCCAGATCAAACAGCTGCAAAAAGGTGATCGGACTGGCGGCCCGGTCCATGATGTAGAGGACCAGCAGCTTCAAATCCAAATCGTCCTGAATAAATCCAATAGGGGGCATAGCGGAGCTCCTTCCTGTCTGATGGGTTGACTATATTATAGCGCCAAAGAGGAAAAAGGGCAAGAGAAAAACCGTCCGCCCCGCACCAAAACCCGGCTGTTACATAAGATGTGTTGTAAGCAAAACCCCTAATGGGCGCTCAGCCGCCCATGACCATCCAAATCTAGGAGGGAATTCTATGCCAGAAAAGGTCGTGCCCGGCCCCGTCTGCGAGGACCGCAGTATCCGGGA
>JAAWNI010000119.1 GCA_022798855.1 Lawsonibacter sp.
CGGTGACCAGCACGTCGGTGGGGTAGAAATACTTGAAATCCTCACTGTTTTCGTCGGGCCAGCCCAGGGTGGAGAAGGGCCACAGGGCGGAGGAGAACCAGGTGTCCAGCACGTCGGGGTCCCGCTCAATGTGCTTGGAGCCGCACTTCCCGCAGCAGTCGGGGTCCTCCTCGCTGACGGTCACATGGCCGCAGTCTGCGCAGTACCAGGCGGGAATCTGGTGGCCCCACCAAAGCTGTCGGCTGATGCACCAATCGTGGACGTTCTCCATCCAGTTGGTGTAGGTCTTGGCGAAGCGGTCGGGGACGAACTTCACCTCCCCCTCGTTGACCACCCGCAGGGCCTCGCGGGCCAAGGGCTCCATGCGGACGAACCACTGGGCGGAGATGAGGGGCTCCACGTCGCTGTGGCAGCGGTAGCAGGTGCCCACGTTGTGGGAGTAGGGCTCGATCTTCTCCATCAGGCCCAGGGCCTCCAGGTCGGCCACCACGGCCTTCCGGGCCTCGTAGCGGTCCATACCCTGGTATTTGCCGCCGTTTTCGTTGACCACGCCGTTGTCATCCAGCACGCGGATGGTCTCCAGATTGTGGCGCAGGCCCACCTCGAAGTCGTTGGGGTCGTGGGCGGGGGTCATCTTCACGCAGCCGGTGCCGAAGTCCATCTCCACATACTCGTCGGCCACGATGGGGATTTCCCGGTCCATGAGGGGCAGGATGCAGGTCTTGCCGACGAGGTGCTTATACCGCTCGTCGTTGGGGTTGACGGCCACGCCGGTGTCGCCCATCATGGTCTCGGGCCGGGTGGTGGCCACCACCAGATAGCCGGAGCCGTCGGCCAGGGGGTAGCGCATGTGCCACAGGTGGCCGGGCTTGTCCTGGTACTCCACCTCCGCGTCGCTCAGGGCGGTGGTGCAGTGGGGGCACCAGTTGATGATGCGGGAGCCCTTGTAAATCAGGTCCTTCTCGTAGAGGGAGACGAACACATGGCGCACCGCCCGGCTCAGCCCCTCGTCCATGGTGAAGCGGGAGCGCTCCCAGTCGGCGGAGATGCCCAGCTTCTTCTGCTGCTGGACGATGCGGGCGCCGTATTTGGCCTTCCAGTCCCACACCCGCTCCAGGAATTTCTCCCGGCCCAGGTCGTAGCGGCTCAGGCCCTCGTTGCTGCGCAGCTCCTCCTCCACCTTCACCTGGGTGGCGATGCCGGCGTGGTCGGTGCCGGGGAGGTACAGGGCGGCGTAGCCCTGCATCCGCTTGTAGCGGATGAGCATGTCCTGGAGGGAGTCGTCCATGGCGTGGCCCATGTGGAGCTGTCCGGTGACGTTGGGGGGCGGCATGACGATGGTGAAGGGCTTTTTCTTGGGGTCCCGGCGGCCCTTGAAGCAGCCGCTTTCCTCCCACTTCTGGTAAATGCGGCCCTCTGCTTCCTGGGGCTCGTAGACTTTAGGCAATTCTTTTTTCATAAAATAACTCCTTCTATTCAAAAATGTCTCAGGTTTCTTGCAAAAACGCCCGCTGGGGCTTAGGGCTTCCGTAGGTGCGGGGAAAACTGGATGGCGGGCCGGGCCGTCCCGCTCTGCGTACGGCTCTCTTGGGTGCGCTGTAGGGGCGCATATTATGCGCCCGCGGGCGGCCGCAGGCCGCCCCTACGCGGAGGGTGCGCGTGTAGGGCAAGGGCTCTGCCCTTGCTTCAGCCCCCAACACGCTATCGTTCTCTAAGGCTCCCTCTTTGAGGGAGCTGGCACCGCCGCAGGCGGTGGCTGAGGGAGTAAAACAGCGTTTTCACACAGCTTTTCGCCGTCAAAACTCCCCCCGTCACGGCTTTGCCGTGCCACCCCCCTCCAGGAGGGGGGCTTTTGACAGGCCGGGGCATAGCCCCTGCCTGTCCATCGGCGGGGTCATCATGGACAGGGCCAGGACCGCTCCTCTGTCCGTCCCACGAGGTAGTCGATGGCCACGCCGTAGAAATCGGCCATCCGAATCAGGACGGAAGCGGTGGGCTCCCGCTCACCGGTTTCATAACGGCAATATGACTTTAACGAGATGCCCAATTCTTTTGCCGTGTATTCTTGAGTAAGCTTCTGCTCTTTACGCAGGGTAAAGAGCCTTTCTGATAGTGTCACCATTTTCCGTGTTCACCTCTTCGCCACGGCGGGGTGGAGTTCAGGGCCGCTCCTCAGAGCGCCCCATAAGGTAGTCGATGGTCACGCCGTAGAAATCGGCCATCAAAGCCAGGACGGAAGCGGTGGGTTCCCGCTCGCCCCGCTCGTATCGGACATAGGTATTCAGCGCGAGCCCCATTTCCTGCACCAGGCTTTTCTGTGATACGTTTCGCTCCTGCCGCAGGGCGAGAAGCCGTTCTGGTAATGTTGTCATATTTTGTTCACCTCTTTGCCAGGGTGGGACGGAGTTTAAGACCGCTCTTCTGTCCGTCCCACGAGGTAGTCGATGGCCACGCCGTAGAAATCGGCCATCCGAATCAGGACGGAAGCGGTGGGTTCCCGCTCGCCGGTTTCATAACGGCGGTATGACCGGTAGGCGATTCCCTGTGACGCGGCGGCTTTCTCCTGAGAAAGGCCCCGCTCATTTCTCAGGAGCAGCAGTTTTTCAGGAAGTGTTGTCATTTTTTGCTCACCCCTTGACAACCCCAAACGGGGTGTGTATAATAGCGTTAGAAAACCCCGTTTGGGGTTAAAAAGAGGTGTCATAATGAACGACCTAGTAAAGTGCCTGTATGAATTTACAATGGAGAAGCGCATGGGGAGCGTTTACCAGGACCCTGAGTACGACGAGATGGCCGGCAGCATAGAGACGCAGATTGAGAAGGTCCAAAAGGACATGACCGAAGAACAAAAGCTTGAATTGCGCCTTCTCCTGGAACGCATCTCCGCCCAGGCCAGCATTACAAACGAGCATCTGTTTCAGGCGGCGCTGGGGCTGGCCCCGGAGCTGAACGTCCTGGCCTAACGGATATTCTGGATTTTCAGCCCGGTTTTCCGCTGGATCAGCTTTCGAAACTCCTCCGGAGTACCCACAGACAGGCCCTCTTTGCTGTAGGCCTGGCCGTGGGTTCTGTCCATCATCAGGATAAAGTACCGCTCCGTCTCGGCCGCCGCCCGGATGGAGGAGTAGGGCCACCAATTTTCCCCCGCCTGGGTGCGGCAGACGTAGCAGCTCTCCTCCTGAAAGACGGTATTGACCGCCCGGGCGTTCTGAGGGATGCGCCGGAGGGCGAAAAGCCCATTGACCCGGTCCTCGGTGAGCAGGCAGCCCAGCATGAACAGGCCCAGCAGGGCGTTCACCTGCCAGCCGCTGTGTCCGCCCCGGAGGTAGGTGGCTGTGAGGAACAGCTCCAGCGCCGCCACGAACCAGGCCAGAGTCCGCACCGGAAAGCTACTCCCCCGCCGCAGGGTTTTGCGGTTGACCCTGGCCAGGGCTGTCATGGCCCGGTGGTCGATTGTAGTCTGAAAAATAAGCACCTTATCACCTCGAAGCTTGCTGATACCGCCCGGGGAGGACCCCCATCAGCTGAGACGGCGTGATGCAGTCGGAGTAGTAGCCATCAGTCTGCCAGGAGAGGTCGATCATGTCGGTCAGCCGGTTGACAGTGTGGGCGTAGACCAGACAGCCGTAGCTGCGGAGGATCCGGCTGGTTTCGGCGGAAACCAGGGTGGCGTCCATGGTGACCACCGGGATATTCCGCTCCCGGCAGAACCTGCCGATCTGGTGGTAGTCCAGACTTCCCAGCTGATACAGGGTAAAAATCCAGTTTTTGACGGGGGCCTCCTCCCGCACCCAGTCGTGCATCTCCTCGTGGTATATCTGAATAATGATCTGGTCCCACAGGGTGGGGTCCTCCGCCTGGTCCACCGCCCGGACGATCTCCCGCATCTGAGCCCGGACCGAGTCCTCGTCCTTGTCCTTGCCGTCGGTGACGATGTAGGCGTCCGGGCAGGCCTGGAGCAGGGCGATAATGCCGTCGATGTCCAGGGGGGAGTAGTAGTAGCAGACCGGGGTGCTCATAAAGGTTTTCCAGTCCACAACGCCGTCAAGGTTCTGTTCCATATTGTGGTTGGAATTTGGGCCCCAGTCGTGCCGGGCCACCATAACGCCGTCGGAGGTGAGCTGGAGGTCTACCTCGAATACCCGCTGGCCCCGGGCGTAGCCCTCCCAAAAGGCATCCTCGCAGTTTGTGCCGATCCTGCCGTCCACCGTCCCCATGGCGTGGGCAAAGACGGGGATGTCTGTCCACTTGCTGGTGGATATGGGGCTGGGGGAGGCGGCCCGGCGGACCGCCTTGAAAATGGGGCGGACGCAGTCCCGGACGGCCCGGGCGAGGGTCACCGGGGGCACCTCCACCCACACCGCGCGGGCCGGGGCGGCCGCCGAACACAGCAGAGCCGCGGTGAGCAGAAACCCCGCCGCCCGCTGCAGCCCTCTTTTCTTCATCAATAAGCCCTCCTTTTGTGGAAATAAAAACGCCCCGAGTCCCACTGGACTCAGGGCGATCATACGACCGCGGTACCACCTGAATTTCCCCCGAGGGGGACGCTCTGCCTTCTGTAACGGGAAGACCCGCCTCCCCCTACTAAAAGCATTCAGGGGCGGGGCGCGGAAGCCACCTTCTCCAGGCTGGACCGGGGGCTTGCACCGTCCGCCCCCTCTCTGAATGTCCGAACATGGATACTCCTCTTCCGCATTGCCTTTTACCGGTCAATTATATGCAAAAACAGGGGCGTTGTCAAGGCTTTTTGTTCTTTTGATAGAGGATATTCAGCCCCTTGAGGAGAAGGTCCTTCTCCAGCCGTATCTCCCTGCGGCACAGGGGGACGATAAACTGGGCCATGCCGCCGGTGGCCACCACGGTGGTGGAGAAGCCCAGCTCCTCCTCCACCCGGTCCAGCATGCCGTCCAGCATGGCGGCGGTGCCGTACATGATGCCGCTGCGCATACAGTCCACCGTGTTTTTGCCGATGACCCGTTTGGGCCGGTCCAGGCGGATGCCGGGCAGTTGGGCGGTGCGGGAGGTCAGGGCCTCCAGCGACACCCGGACGCCAGGGATGATGCACCCCCCCAGATAGGTGCTGCCCTTGCCCACTACCTCGATGGTGGTGGCGGTGCCTAGGTCCAGCAGGATGAGGGGCGGCTCATACTCCGCCAGGGCGGCCACCGCGATGACGATCCGGTCGCTGCCCACCTGGGAGGGGGTGTCCATCTGGATATTCAGCCCGGTCTTGATGCCCGGCCCCACCACCATGGGGGTTTTGCCGGTTACCTTTATGATGCCGGTGCGCACCGAGTTGAAGACCGGCGGCACCACCGAGGAGATGATGCAGTCCTCCACGTCCTGGGGCCTTACGTCGAAGAGCCCCAGCATACTCTTGATCTCCGCCCCGTACTGGTCGGAGGTCTTGATCCGGTCGGTGGCGATGCGGGCCTCAAAGGCGGTTTTGTTGTTCTGGATGCCGCCGATCACGATGTTTGTGTTGCCGATGTCGATTGCCAGGAGCATATCGCTCACCTGATTTCCAAAGGATGTATTACCCCGCCTGGACGTGGGGCTTCAAAGCGGGCACGTGGAGCAGCGCCTTGCAGGCCGCGGTGGCCAGCACGGCGGCGGCGATGGCCTCGGCCACGCCGGAGGTGGCGACCACCGTCATCACCAGGCCCAGCACCATCTCCATGCCCACATTTTTCGCTTCGGCGAACTCCGGGCGGAGCAGGAAGAAGATGCTGCCCATCACCAGGCCGGTGTTGGTCAGCGCCCCGGCCACCCCCACCACGGGCAGGGCGGCGTAGTCGCTGATTTTCAGCCGTTTCAGGGCGGTCCACAGCCAGCCGGACACCACGCCGATCAGAATGCGGCACCCCAGGGCGATCCACACCGCCTTGACGGCCCCAGCCGCCCCGCCGGCCTCGGCGGCCAGCACCGGGGAGAAGGCGAAGGACAGAGGGGTGGGATTTATGGTGGCCGTCCACATAGAGCACAGGCCGAAGGTCCCGCCCAGAACCGCTCCAGCTAGCGGCCCAAGCAGCACCGCCCCCACGATGACGGGGATGTGGAGTGTGGTGGCGTTGATCAGGGGGAGGGGGATCAGGCCGATGCCGGTGAGCTGTAAGGTCAGCTGGAGGGCCACAAACATGGCCACCCCCACCAGCCAGCGGGTGTCGCGCTTACGGGTTTTCATATTTACATAACCTCCTGCTGCCGCTCCGCCATCTGCGGATGCAGCGCAATATTTAAGAGGGCGAGGGCTCCCGCCCTCTCAGCCGCTTATTATACAGGATAGCGCCCCAATATGCAAGAAAAAACTTTGTGGCTTTACATGCGAAAAATTGTGTTTGTCTGATGTCAAAATCTTTCTCCGTTGGGCATGTTTCCATATTTCAAACGGTGCCTAATCGCTTTCAGGCATCATAATTAAGCCGCTCCCTTTGAAAGGGAGCGGCTTTTATCCATCACTGGGGCTTGAAAATCAGGTTGACCAGGCGGCCCTTGACCACAATGGACTTGACCAGCTGCATCCCCTGGGCCAACTTGGCGATCTTGGGGTCGGCCAGGGCGGCGTCCACCACGGCCTGGTCGCCGCAGCCGGTGGGCACCACGATATTGGCCTTCAGCTTGCCGCCCACCTGGACGGCCATCTGGGTGGTGGCGGCCAACGTCTTGCTCTCGTCGTACTCCGGCCAGGGCTGGAGGCACACCTGCCCGCCGTAGCCGTTCATCTCCCACAGCTCCTCGCACAGGTGGGGGGCGAAGGGGGACAGCATCAGCAGCAGGGCCTTGTAATCGCCCTTGCTGGCCCCCTTGGCGTAGAAGTCGTTGACCAGGGACATGAGGGCGGCGATGGCGGTGTTGAACTTCATCGCGCCGATGTCGTCGGCCACCTTCTTGATGGCCTTGTGGATGGCGCTCTCGTTGTCAGCGGAGTAGCCGGCGCCTGCTTGCAGCTTCTCGCTCAGGTTCCACACCCGGTCCAGGAACTTCTTGCAGCCCCGGACCGACTCGTCGGACCAGGTGGCGGTCTTTTCAAAGTCGCCGATGAACATGATATACAGCCGCATGGTATCCGC
>JAAWNI010000120.1 GCA_022798855.1 Lawsonibacter sp.
GTCGTCTTTGGCGGGCGTCAGCCCGCCTGCATCCTCCGCCTTGCCCCGCGCCATTTTTCCTCCCCTCCTTTTTACCTCTTCTCAAGTGCGTCGACTATAATCACAGTTTTACATAAGAAAGAGGAGGATAAAGGATGGGATTTTTTGATTTTCTCCATGGCCCTGATATCAACCAGGGCGTCAAAGAATACGGCGGGCTGGAGGGAGCGGTCCTGCTGGACGTCCGCACGCCCCAGGAGTACCGTGAGGGCCGCATCCCCGGCGGCAAAAATGTCCCGCTCCAGGAGCTCAGCCGCGTCGCCGGTGTGGCGGCGGAGAAGGACACGCCGATTTTCGTGTACTGCCGCAGCGGAGCCAGGAGCGCTCAGGCGGTAAAAGCGCTGGCCCAAATGGGCTATATCAACGTGAAAAATATTGGCGGCATCGCCGCCTACACAGGAAAGGTGGAACGCTGACATGAAGGTAGTCATCATCGGCGGCGTGGCGGGAGGGGCCACAGCGGCGGCCCGGCTGCGCCGGCTGGACGAACAGGCGGAGATCGTGGTCTTTGAGCGGTCGGGATACATCTCCTACGCCAACTGCGGCCTGCCCTATTACATCGGTGGGGTGATCGAGGACCCCGAGGCACTGACCCTCCAGACGCCGGAGAGCTTCTTCGCCCGCTTCCGGGTGGATATGCGGGTGCGCCATGAGGTTACCGCCCTCCACCCGGACAGGAAAACCGTCTCCGTCAAAAACCTGGAGACTGGGGAGGAATTTGAGGAGCCCTATGACAAGCTCCTCCTCTCCCCCGGCGCCAAGCCCACCCAGCCCCGGCTCCCCGGCGCGGGTCTGGAGAAGCTCTTCACCCTGCGGACAGTGGAGGACACCTTCCGCATCAAGGACTACATCAATACCCATCACCCCAAGTCTGTTGTCTTGGCCGGAGGCGGCTTTATCAGCCTGGAGCTGGCGGAGAACCTGCGGGAGCTGGGGATGGAGGTCACCATCGTCCAGCGGCCCAAGCAGCTGATGAACCCCTTCGACCCGGACATGGCCGCCTTCCTCCACGGCGAGGTCCGGCGGCACGGCATCCGGCTGGCCCTGGGCCAAACCGTGGAGGGCTTCCAGGAGAAGGAGGGCGGCGTGGACGTACTGCTGAAAGACGCGGCCCCGCTCCACGCCGACATGGTGGTGCTGGCCATCGGCGTCACCCCGGACACCGCCCTGGCCAGGGAAGCGGGGCTGGAGCTGGGGCTCAAGGGCAGCATCGTGGTCAACGACCGGATGGAGGCCTCTGTCCCGGACATCTACGCCGTGGGGGACGCGGTCCAGGTGAAGCACTACGTCACCGGGCAGGACGCGGTGATTTCCCTGGCGGGCCCCGCCAACAAGCAGGGCCGCATCGCGGCGGACAACATCTGCGGCGGTGACAGCCGGTATCAGGGCAGCCAGGGCAGCTCCGTCATCAAGGTCTTTGGCCTGACGGCGGCGGCCACCGGCGTCAACATGGCCAACGCCAAAAAAGCCGGCCTGGACGCAGACGCCGTGGTACTGTCACCCATGAACCACGCCGGATACTACCCCGGCGGCAAGCTGATGACCATGAAGGTGGTCTTTGAAAAGGGGACTTACCGTCTCCTGGGGGCCCAGATCGTAGGCTATGAGGGGGTGGATAAGCGGATCGACGTGCTGGCCACCGCTATCCACGCCGGGCTGACAGCCATTCAGCTGAAAGATCTGGACCTGGCCTACGCGCCGCCCTACTCCTCCGCCAAGGACCCGGTGAATATGGCGGGCTTTATGGTGGAAAACCTGGCTGAGGGGATCGTAAAGCAGTTTTCTATCGAGGACGTGAAGAATCTGCCCCGGGACGGCGGCGTAACACTGTTGGACGTCCGCACCCCCCGAGAGTACGCGGGTGGTCGCGTCGAGGGCTTCCGGAACATCCCCGTGGATGAGCTCCGGGAGCGGCTGGGTGAAATCGAGCCCGGCAAGCCGGTTTACGTCATCTGCCAGAGCGGCCTGCGCAGCTACATCGCCTGCCGGATTCTGGCCGGGTATGGCTATGAGGTGTATAACTTTGCCGGCGGCTTCCGGTTCTATGACGCGGTAACCAACGACCGCCGCCTGATCGAGCAGGCCACGGCCTGCGGCATGGACCAGAAATAAAGAGTACCCCTCCTCAAGCTCCGGCGGAGCTGAGGAGGGGCGCTTTCACGCGTCCCGCAGGGCTGTCAGCTTCTTTTCGTCCAGAAGCTCCACCACCCCCCGGGACAGCCTGACCATACCCTCGCCCTGTAAGTAGCGGAGCATCCGGGTGACCACCTCCCTGTGGGTCCCCAGGTGGTTGGCGATGGTTTCGTGGGTGATGGACAGCCGGCTCACGCCCTCAATGGCGGACTCCTCCAGCAGGAAGGCAGCCACCCGCCGGTCCATGCTGTTCCACATGACCTGCTCCATCAGCCACATGACCTCTGAAAACCGGGCGGCCATGATCTCGTTGGTGTAGTTGGACAGCGGAGCGGACTGCTCCATCAGCTGTTTGTAAACGTCCGCGGAGATGACCCACAGCTCGGTGTCCTTCTCCGCCGTGATGGCCATGTCAAACTGAATGCTCCGCATGACGCAGGAGGCGGAAAACAGGCAGAGGTCCCGGTCAAACAGCCGGTAAAGAGTGACCTCCCTCCCCTCCCTGGAGAGAATATACGCCCGGAGCTGGCCCGATTTCACCAGCAGCAGTCCGGTACAGTCCGTGCCGCCGCCGTGGAGGATGGCCCCTTTCTTCACGGCCCGGCTGACCAGGCTGCCGGAAATCGCTTCCCGCTGTCCAGGCGTCAGCTGGTCCCAGATAGGAAAATATTCTGAAAACTCCATCGTGTTCCCTCCTTAACTATCAGCTGATACTCAGTATAAAGCGTCCCATGGCATCTGTCAAAGGGTTATGGCGCTCGGATGGGGCCTGAATCCAAATACTAAAGTCTGTTCACAGAATGCAGATTGTGTTATAATATGAAAGAATGGAGCTGAAAAATGAGTGCTTTGAAAAAACGGCCCTCAGTCCATTGGACGAACACGCGGCGGCTGGAATACCAAACTTCATATGGCCGCCGTATCTTGCAGACAAGATTTTGCTGTTGGTACATACAGCGAAAATATAGGGGAAGCCAGTATGAAATTTGATATTCCCTCTGGGGCACAGCATATTCTCCGAACACTGACTGACATGGGCTATGAAGCCTATTTGGTAGGCGGCTGTGTTCGGGACATGCTTCAGGGCGTTAAACCATGCGACTGGGATATCTGCACCTCCGCCCGTCCGGAGGAGGCGAAGATATGTTTTAGCAGACAACGAATTGTCGAAACCGGGCTGAAACACGGCACTGTCACGGTGCTGGCAGAGGACGGAGCCTATGAGGTGACCACCTACCGAACTGAGGGTCCATACTCTGACAGGCGCCGTCCAGATTATGTGGAATTTGTTTCCAGCCTGACATCCGACCTGGCCCGCCGGGATTTTACCATGAACGCTGTTGCCATGGACCTGGAGCAGAATATACAGGACCCTTTCGGCGGGATTGAAGATATTCGAGCCGGCTTGATCCGCTGCGTAGGGGAGCCTGCCCGGCGCTTCCAGGAAGACGGTCTTCGAATCATGCGGGCGCTGCGGTTCGGGGCCGTGTTTGGCTATGAAATTGAGGAACAAAGCGCCCAGGCAATCCACAAAAACTGCCACATTTTGAAGCATGTGGCGGTGGAGCGAATCAATATAGAGCTGTGCAAGCTGCTGGCTGGACCGAATGTGGGGAGGATTCTGCGTCAGTATCCCGACGTATTCTGCCAGTTCTGGCCTCAGCTGGGGCCGCTGGCCGCCTTGGAGCAGAATACGCCTTGGCACTGCTGGGGAGGCTGGGAGCATACCATCCATGCGCTGGAGGCGGCCCCTGACGATTTGGTTTTGCGGCTGGCCGTGCTCCTCCATGATGTAGGCAAGCCCGCCTGTAAATCCACCGATGAGGATGGTGTCGATCATTTTTACGGCCATCCCGCTGTCAGCGCCCAACTGGCGGATCAAATGCTGCAAACATTGAAATTCAACACAAAAACCCGGGAACAGGTTACATCTTTGGTAGAACATCATGATGTTCAAATTCTGTGCCAGGAACGTTCTATCCGCAGATGGCTGAACCGTTTGGGTACGGAGGCGTTTTTCCAGCTTCTTGAAGTCAAACGGGCAGACAATATGGGCCAGAATTATGAGCTGGTAAAAGGCCGTCTGGCATTGCTGGATGAGATAAAAGCAAAAGCGGAAGAGATTATCCTCCAAAAGCAATGCGTCTCCTTGAAGGACTTGGCTGTAAATGGCCTGGATGTGACTGCCGCCGGCGTCTCCCAGGGGCCGGCGGTGGGGCGGGTGCTTAACGTACTTTTAGAAAAGGTGCTCAGTGGTGAATTCCCTAATGAGCGAGAGGCCTTACTGTCTCTGATTCCAGCCATTGCCCAAAACTTTTGATAAAAAAGATGGATAGAAACGAAAACTATCTATTATCTATTATCTATTATCTATTATCTATTATCTATGTGGCAGCCCTGCCCAATCGGAACAAACTATTGCCAGTTGTTCGATGGGCAGGGCTGTTCATTACTTACCGTCCTTCTCCTCTGCGTTTTTTTTTGCGTTCTCCGCGTCCACCTTGCCCTCGGTGATGATGTAGGCCACCACGGAGGCCACGGACACCACGGCGCCCGCCACCGAGCTGATGGTGCTCTCATCCAGCCCGAACACCATAGCCAGGCCGGTGACGATGCCTGCCGCCGCTGCCCACAGCTTTCGGGAGCTCAGCTTTCGTTTCCAGTCGATCTGATTCATCATTTACGTTTCCTTTCCATCGTCAAGGCACTCCTGTGCCGCCTATACCGCTCATGCCTCCTCATCGTGCGCGGCCTGATTGAGGTGCGTCTCCATCCGGTTCATGGCTTCGGTGACCGGACCGTTGCAGCCCTGCTCCTTTAACCCCTGAAGGCAGGCTAGCAGCCCATAGCAGATCAGGGTCTGCTCTCTGCGGATCGCTTTCAGCTCCTCGTTCTGCCTTCTGCTCCGCTGAACAAACTTGAAGCACCAGAGGACCACGCCGCCAATCACGCCCAGCGCGGTCAAGAGCTCCGCCAGTTTTATCAGTGTGTCCGCGCTGATGGTCACTTCCATGCTCAACCCTCCTCGTTCCTGCCCGAGCCGCTGCTGGCCAGGCTGCCCTAAAGCTCTACAATATCCATCACTGCCCTTTCCACGCACAGGGGTGTCTGGGCATTCAGCACCAGGGACAGCTCCGCCCCGCACCCGCTGTTCCCGCAGGGATGCAGCACAGAGACGTGCTGGAGGGTCTGCGGCCCATGGGCCAGGCGCGCCATGGGGAGGCACAGGGGCGGCGGGTCCGAGAAGGCGCCGCAGGGCGACTGCCTGAGGACAATGGAGCCTGTTCCCCCCGCCGGGGAAACCGCGCAGACATTCAATGTATACTGAACCACATAGGTCTTTCCTGAATTGATCTGAATCTGCGCGGGCGTGCGGTTGTCCCAGCAGATGCCTCCCCCAGAGCGGCTCCGCTGTTTCCAGGGCAGGCGGCAGTCCGGCTTCCACAGTATTTTCTCCCGCTGTCCCGCCAGCTGAAGGGCGCTTTTTTCGCGGGGCAGCACCCTGTAGGGGGCTGGGCGTGGGACAGGATAGGGGGCCGGGTATGGCGGGGGGCAGGCGGGGACATAGGGACGCGGCTGGTGCGGCGGAGATGGGAACGGGGGCTGAGTCGGGTCAGGCGGTCGAGACGGGAACGCGGGCTCAGACGGGTCAGGGGGCTGAGACGGGAACGCGGGCTCAGACGGAACAGGAGGACGCGGAACAAACTCCAGCACATGGTCCAGCTTGTTCTTCAACAGCATCTGGTTGTGCGTCACGGCCTCGATTAGGGCGGTGATGCTCTTGTGGGCGGCCAGCACGTCCTGGGAGCTTATTCCAGGCAGAGTCCCAAGGACAAATTGCAGATGTTCACCCCCGGCGTTAAGGATATGGCTCAGGGCAAGCTCTTCCATGGCAATGCACGCGATAATCATAGTCAGAGCTTCATCCCGTGTCATATCCACCCCGTTTTGGGGGAAAGAAGGCATAGACATATTCAAAAACTCCATAGCGCGTCCCAGCGGGGCCGGGACTTGAGATGTGCGGCAGGAAAACCATGCCGCCGTCCTACCCTATGACGCCGCCGGCAGTTTGGTTCCAGCCGTAACACACTGGCAGGCGCGCACATATAGTATCTCGGGTGCGGTACGGCGGAGCGCCCCGCTCCCCACGCCACACCCGCCTGTTTCACAGCGCGCTTTAAATTTGAAAGGAGATTCTCAATTATGTCTCTGCCCAGCTTTCCCAAAGTTGACCCACCCATTGAGCGTGAAAACGCGGTCAATCAGATTCTCTCCTCCATCGCCATGGAGGAGCTCGGACTGAGCCATATCCTCAATGCTGAGGGCGAGAAGCTGCAATATATTTTGGGCACCCTGCCCGGGCTCAGCGGCCCCTCCGCCACGGTGGGCGACGTGCTGACCGCCACCGAGAGCGTCCGCAGCATGCTGGAAACCGCCGTGCAGAACCAGCTCTTCCTGAAAGCGAAGATGCAGGGGGCTCTGGCGGCCTCCCCCATGCAAGGGCCCACCGGCCCCACCGGCCCCACCGGCGCTGCCGGCCCTGCCGGCGGTCCCATGGGCGCCACCGGCCCTGCTGGCCCGACCGGCCCCACCGGCGCTACGGGCGCCACCGGCGCCACCGGTCCGGAGGGGCCCTGGGGGGCTGACGGCGCTGACGGCGCCACGGGTGCCACCGGCGCTACCGGGGCCACGGGCCCCACCGGCGCTACCGGTCCCGCCGGCCTCCCCGTCACTGCCACCTCCGCCTATTTGGCAAGCATCAGCGGCCAGACCATCAGTGTGTTGGCAGATGGCGCTGCCATCCCCATGAGTGAGGTCATG
>JAAWNI010000121.1 GCA_022798855.1 Lawsonibacter sp.
GGCCTGCGGGCTGGCCGCGTCGGACGTGACCCTGCCCGACCTGGCCCGGCTGTGCGACGTGTTCTACCTGGGGGGCACCAAGGCGGGGCTCCTCTTCGGAGAAGCCGTGGTCATCACCAACCCCAGCCTGGACCAGGATTTCCGCTGCCTCATCAAGCAGCGGGGCGGGATGCTGGCCAAGGGCCGGCTGCTGGGGGTTCAGTTCGAGGCCTTTTTGGAGGGCGGGCTGTTCCTGGAGATTGGCAGAAAGGAGGCGGCCCAGGCCATGCGCCTGCGGGAAGCCTTCCTGTCCAAGGGCTTCCCCCTGTTTGTGGACTCCACCACCAACCAGCAGTTCCCCATCCTGCCCGACGGGGCGGTGGAAGCGCTGGAGCGGGATTACTCCTTTGAGGCCTGGGAGAAGGTGGACGAAGGGCACACCGCCGTCCGGTTCTGTACCTCCTGGTCCACCAGCGGCAGCGATGTGGACGCGCTGATTGCCAGCATTCAGAGCTTATAGAGATGAAGGGCGGCCACAAGCCGCCCTTTCTTTAGGAAAATTTAAGAATTTCCCTCTATTTTTTGTAAGAAACCTCTGTTATAGTAAGGGGCAGCGGGCCGGAGCCGTCCCGCGTGTATCAAGGGAGGTTGCATCCATGAAAAAATACCTGTCATTGCTGCTTGTCCTGGCGCTCCTTTTGCCGGGGTGCGGGAAAAAAGATAAGGGGGCCACTGGTCAGGACGCTGAGACGATTGCCAAAGTCATGCTGGACTCCCTGGCGGAGCACCAGGAGGCGGACGATCTTACTTGGTATCTGGAGCCCGGCGATGTGGACAGCTATATAACAGACTACTATAAGCTGGAGGACCTGAACTGGCTGGATGGGGCCATAGTCCGCATGGAAGGAAGCCGGGCCTTTGAGCTGGCGGTGCTTTTTCTCGACGAGTGGGATGTGGAGGGGGCTGTGGGAGCGCTCCAGGAGTATCTGCTGGACCGGAAGGCCTCTTTCACCGGCTACTTCCCAGACCAGGCGGCGCTGATAGACAGCGCCCTCGTTCTCAGCAAGAAGCAGTGCGCAGCCCTTATAATATGTGAGGACCCGGACGCTGCCCAGACCGCCTTTGAAAGCTGCTTTGACGATGGGGCCAACGCTGTGGGCATCCCGGCCATTCTGGGTACGGATGAGGAAGGCCTGCGGCCCGACGGCCGGCTGATCTATAAGGACCCCGGCAAGGACGACATGACCCTTTTCGATAACTCGGCCATCCTGGCCGCCTGGAAAAACGGGGACAGCTCCTCCCTGTCCAGGGAGGACAAGCAGGTCCTGGACGCGGCGGAGCGGGTCTTTGAGGAGTGCGTCACCCCGGAGATGAGCGACTATGACAAGGAGCTCGCCCTGTACACCTGGCTCACAGGGAATGTCAGCTACGACCAGGCCCACTATGAAAAAAAGGGGGCGCCCCGCACCTCCTATGAGCCCTACGGCCCGCTGGTCAAGGGCAAGGGGGTCTGCCTGGGCTACGCCACGGCCTTCCAGCTGCTGATGGACATGGCGGATATTGAGTGCATCACCGTCACCGGGGCGGCCTTCATGAGCCGGGAAAACCACGCCTGGAACATGGTGCGGCTCAACGGGGAGTGGTACTGCGTGGACCCCACCTGGGATATGGACCTTTGGATTTC
Source organism: Lawsonibacter sp. (assembly GCA_022798855.1). Lineage (GTDB taxonomy): Bacteria > Bacillota > Clostridia > Oscillospirales > Oscillospiraceae > Lawsonibacter. Next base: position 1,664 of record JAAWNI010000121.1, read on the forward strand.
GGCCCAGGACGGGGAAGCCTCTGTTCAGTATAGATACTTCAACGTCACCAGCCAGTACATGGCCGATACCGACCATCAGTGGGACTACGACAGTGTTCCGGAAGCCACGGCGGAGGACCACGGCCGGACATAGATAAAGAGGCGGCCCCGTGCTTTCGCACAGGGCCGGTAAAAAGGCAGGCGCGTTACGCGTCTGCCTTCTCCTCTTCCGGGAACCGGACGGCCAGGCCGTTGACCTCCACGTCCTCCTCCGCGGGAATCAGGATGTACTTTTTGCCGTCGATGATGCGGGTTTCTACCAGATAGCTGCTCTCCGGGGGGAGGGAGACGGTGGCCTGGGCGGTTTTCAGCTCAAAGCGGCTGGCGTCGATGAGGTTGGACGGGCTGAGGGCAGCCCCGGCGCCAAACCGCTGGTCGCAGAGGGACTGGAAGCCCTCCACCCGCTCCTGGACCACGCCGCAGTCCTGGAGGATGGCGCCCACGTCCCGGGCGGTGAGGGCCAGGGGCTCCGGGTCCTTGCTCTCCTTGTGCTGGAGGATGCGGCCGGTGAGCTGCTCGTGGACGGCCTGGGCCACCTCCACGCTGAAGGAGTCCTCCAGGCTCTCCACCAGGACGTTCTGGAAGGTCTCCCGCTGTTCGGCGGCGGACATGGGGGGCTCGGTGCGGAAAACCGCGTCGATGACCTCCTGGTGGATCTGGTCCGGCTTGCGGGCGTAAAACAGGGCGTTGTAGATGTTGGCGGACCGGTTGTCAAAGGCGGGGAAGAGGAAGCCCAGCTCCGGCGGGGAGACCACCTGGGCCACGGCGCAGTGGAACTCGTTGTCGCCGGGGAAGTAGTTCAGCTCCGGCTTGCCCATTTTCAGGGGGCAGACGCAGCACAGAAGATAGGGGAACACCTCCTCGCTGTCCTGGTCCTGGCCGTCACGGCCCCGGCGGGGGACGTCGTAGACGTCGCAGGCCAGAAGGAGGAGGTAGTTGGCCCCCTCCAGCTCCAGGCTGTCGATGATCTTCTGATAGAGGGCCTGGCGCGGCTCCCGGTCCTTCAGCCGGCAGTCCCGCAGGGCGGTGAGCAGGCGGTGCTCCTCGCTGTCCATGACCTGCTGGGTGGAGAAGACGATGTCGATGAGGTTTTTCCCCAGGGACCCGGACAGGGTCTTTTTCAAAAGGCCCAGATAGCGCTCCGCCTCCTCCTGGGGCATGGGGCCCAGGGACTCGTCCAGGTCGGAGATGATCTCACGGTTGGCGTTGACAAAACAGCCGTAAATACGGCTGACGGCGTTTTTCTCCGGCTGCCAGCGGCGGCGGAGTTCGCTGACCTCTTTCTGATTCATAGAGTACCTCACTTTGTAAAAATTCCGCGCCGGACGGGCGCGCACCCCATATTTTAGCGGATTGCAAACAGAAATGCAATCCATAGGACGGAATTCAACAAAGATTTCGCCCCGGAATTTTCCGCCCCCCGGCGGGGAGGGGAAAATTCCGGGGCGGATGCTTACTCCACCTCGATGATGGTGAGCTGGTCGGCCGTGAAGCCAGCCACCTGCTTGACCACGTCCATGATTTTAGCGGTGTCCGCTTCGGTGAGCCCTCCGGCCGGGGCGGAGACGGCCAGGGAGAGGGCGTCCTCCCCGATGAAGGCCACGCAGTCGGCGTAGCCCTTGGCCACCACCAGGTTTTCAATCTGGGCTTCGGTGACGGTGTAGTCGGCCATGGTCTGGATGGTGTCGTTCATCTGCTCCTTCACGGTGTCGTCGGCGTCCTCACGGGCGGCGGCGTCCTGGAGAAGGGACAGGGCGCTGTCCCGGGCCTGCTGGCGGTTGAGGCGGGCGGTGGCGAAGTAGGCGCTGTTGGACGTTCCCTCCGTCTGGCCGGTGGATTGGGCATCGCCGCCGGCCTGGCCGGCGCTGCTGTCCGGGGCGGCCGGAGTAGAGCTGTTCCCCTGGACCAGGGGGTCCTGGGTCTTGCCCCCCACCATGGTGGACTGCCCCAGAGTCTTCCCGACCCCTTCGGCCCCCTCTTTGCCGTAGTTCCAGTTCAGATAGACGGCCGCGCATACAAACAGCGCGATTGCCGCCACCACGGCGTTCCGCTTCCACAGCTGGGACAGGTCGCTTTTTTTGGTTCTCATGTCAATTCCTCCTTATGGTTTTTGAATGTGTAGGGCCACGGCTTGCCGTGGCCGCGTTTACAGGTGAATCCAAGTGGCGGACACGACAAGTCGTGTCCCTACCCACGCTCTGGCGCGCCATTGAATCCTAGCGGCGGACAGGGCAAACGGTGTCCCTACCCGCCCCCCTGGCACACCGAGATTCGGTCGGCCCCCAGTCCGGTGAGGGCGGACACGGCTTCGATGAGCTTGAGGCGGATCTGGGCGTCGCCGCCGCCGGGGCAGACCACCAGCGCCCCCCGGAACTGGGGGGCCACGGTCTGGAGGGGGACCACGTCCTGGTTCCCGGAGCCCCGCCCCACGGTGGCCACGGTGTTGCTCCCGCCCCCGTCCCTTTGGCTCTCCTGATTGCGGGCCAGCACCTGGCGGCTGCTCCCGTCCAGGGCCAGGACCACGCTGGTTTTTCCCGCCCCCTCCACCTGGGAGAGGACCTCCCCCAGCTTTTGCTCAAAGCCCTCCAGGTCGAAGTCGGCCCCCTCCGTCTGGGCGGGGGCTGGCTCCTTCTTGGGGCTGCCACGGCCGCCGGCGGGCAGCAGCAGAAGGACCACCCCCACCGCGATTACCAGCAGCACGCTCTGATAGCTTCCCAGCGCCCCCTTCCATTTTTGGACCGCTTCGGGCCACTTCCACTTCACGGCGCTTCCTCCTCACTGAAATCAATCTGTTCCTCTGGGACCCCCAGGTCCCGGACGATGATCTGGACCAGTTCAGACTGGAGCGGGGGAGGGACGGCCCCCGTGACCTCCACCCGCTGGGGGAGATAGAGCCCGCCGTCCCGCCGGCATTCCGTCCGCGCGGAGCATGCCGCCCCCAGCTGTGCCGCCTTGTCCACAATATATGCGGCGTATTCCTGTTCTATGATAACTTTCATCTGGCCGTTGACCTCCTCCTCCAGCTCCGCCCGCTGGAACTCCACCGAGGCCAGATGGCGCTCCAGCCAGCTCTGTCCGGACTCCACGTCCAGGCCGGCCAGGGGGGAGAGGATGGCGCTGGCCAGCACCAGCCCGCACACCAGCCGGCCCACCCGCTTGACCGCCCCCTTGGGCATGAGGGCGTCGGCCAGGGCGCAGATCAGGCTGGCGGCCACCAGGGCCAGCAGCCAGCCCCTAAGTCCGGCCATCATGGGGCCACCGCCCTGACGGCGCTCACCAAACTGATGAGGAGGACCAGCGCCCCCGCCCCCGTCATCCCCAGCACCAGGCCGAAGGCGGTGCCGATGGCGTCGATGAGGCCGGACAGCTTGGGCTGGGCGATGGTGGCGCAGAGGGCGGCCGCCCCCCGGTAAACCAGGTACTGGATGGCCAGGCGGAGGAAGGGTGTGGCGCAGATGGCCAGCACCACCACCAGGCCCGCCGCCCCCACGGTGCCTTTCAGCGCCCCCGCCCCGGCCAGCACCGACTCAGAAGCGTCGGCCAAAATCCCCCCCACCACCGGAATGGCCCGGGAGATGGCCATTTTCGCGGTTTTCACGGCGGCGGCATCCACGCTGCCCGCCACCGCCCCGCTGGCGGTGAGGTAGCCCACAAAGGCCAGCAGCAGGGCGGTGAGGATGGAGGTGGCCGCCCCTTTCAGCAGTCCGGCCACCTTGCTCAGGCCGGGGTTGCCCACCGCGGCGTGGGCGCAGCTCACCGCCACATAGGCGTAGACCAGGGGGACCAGAAGCCGGTCCATGGCGGTAATCAGCAGCTGGGAGAAGAGGACGGTGGCCCCCTGGTGGACGGCGGCGCTGGTCACGTTGCCGGTGGCGGCGGTGAGCACCGCCATCACGGGCAGCAGGACGGAGGAAAAGCCCTCCATCCGCCCCAGGGTGTCCCGGCCCAGGCCGATCATCACCGCCATGTCGGTCATGGTCAGGGCGGTGATGGCCAGCACCCCGGCGATGGCCACCGCCTGGATGCCGCCCTCCTCCTCCGGCCGGACCCCCTCCGCCAGGGCGCACAGGAGGACCACCGCGATCAGCTTCAGGGCGGTGGACAGGCTGGCCCGGAAGAGGGACCCAACTTGTCCCAGAGCGTCGGCGAAGAGCCGGGACAAGCCCTGGTCCAGCCCCTCCCCCTGGGCGACGCCGTAGTCCTCCGCTTGCTCCCACACCTGCTCCAGCTGGGGGACCTCCAGCCCCGCCCCCAGGCTGGGGAAGAGGGACAGCGCCGCCAGGGCGCAGAATAAAAGGATTTTTTTCATGACAGCAGCTCCCCCATCGTCTGGGCCACCGCCCGCACCAGCGGGAGGGCGGCCAAAAGGGCCAGCGAGGCCCCCGCCGTCTCCACAAAGGCGGCCACGCCCCCCTCCCCGGCGGAGCGGCAGATTTCCGCCGTCAGCTTGGTGAGGATGGACAGGGCCACCGTCTTGACCACCGGCTCCAGCAGGGCCTCGGCCATGCCGGCCTGCTGGGCCAGCTCCCGGATCAGGGCGGCGGCGGCGCCCAGGCCGTCGGCCGCCAGGGCCAGCATCCACAGCCCTGCCGCCAGGGTGAGGAGGAGGGCCAGCTCCGGCGTGTTCCGTTTCAGCACGGCGCTGAGCACCACCGCCGCCACCCCCACGGCGGCCAGCTTTGCCATCACCGGGATCATAGGCCGAAGAGGTCCTTCACCAGGTCGAACAGGTTGGCGATCTCCTGGACCACCATCATCAGCACCACCACCAGCCCCGCCAGGGTGGTCATCATGGCCTGTTCGTCCCGGCCGGCCCGGCTGAGCACCTGGTTCAGCACCGCGACCAGGATGCCAATGGCCGCGATTTTGAAGATCAGATCAACTTCCATGTATAGGTTCGCCCTCTTTCGTAATCTTTCGTCCCCCGCGGGGAAAGGCTCCCTCTTTGAGGGGGCTGGCACCGCCGCAGGCGGTGGCTGAGGGAGTAGCACAGCGTTTTTTTACAATGCTTCTCTCCCCCTGTCACGGCTTTGCCGCGCCACCCCCTCCAGGAGGGGGGCTTAGAGCCTGTTTAATATCTTTCAGCACGCCGCTTGACGGGCCTTTTGCCGTCATACCGCGTTAAATTTTCTTGCAATACATCCAGTATTCCTGCGAAAATTTGCCTTGTCTGACGGCAAAATTC
>JAAWNI010000255.1 GCA_022798855.1 Lawsonibacter sp.
ATCAGCTCATACTTCTCCCCGTTGTGGCCCAGCTCAAAGGCCACGTCGGCGAAGGCGGGGGCCAGCAGCTCGGTACACCGGTCCACCAGTTTTTCACCCACCGCCTCCCGGTCCTCCTGGTCCATCAGGTCCCGCAGCTCCTTCTCCCCCTCCAGAAAATCGTCCCAGGCTTCCTCGGTCCGCGCCCGGAAGGCTTTCCCCCCCAGGGGCAGGGCCAGGCTCCGCTGGCACCGGTCGATCATCTCCAGGGTGTCCTCGTCGCCGGGGCGGCCCTCCAGGGCCTTCTCAAAGTAGGGCAGGGCCAGGCTCTCCTGGTCCAGGTAGAAGTAGGCGTAGGCCAGCCGGAAGTTCCAGGTGTGGGCCGCGTCCGGGTCTTGCTTGACGGCTTCCTCCAGCTGGCCCTCCAGGGAGAGGAGGAGGTCCACCGCCCGCTGGTACAGGGGCCGGTCCTCCGGCGGCATCACGTCAATGGCCAGATTGTTGTAGGCCCGGGCCAGGGCGCTGGTGAGGGTGAAGTCCACCGCTTCCTCCGGCAGGGCTTCAATGGCGTCGATGATCTTCTGGTACTGGTCCTCCTCGTTCCACTGTTCCAGCTGGTTTAAAAATTCCTGATTCATAGCTGTTCTCCTTCCAAGTTGAGTGTGTGTAGCGTATCACAGGCCCGGTCCCATAAACCGGACTCTATTTCTCCTCCAGGCTGGCCAGATAGGCCGCCGGGCCGCTCTGGTACAGGTCGCCCCCGCGGGTGTCCAGAATGACGGTGAGGGGCATGTCCTCCACCTCCAGCCGGCGTACCGCCTCGCAGCCCAGGTCCTCCCAGCAGATGATTTCCAGCTTCCGCACGCTTTTCGCCATCAGCGCCCCCGCGCCCCCCAGGGCGGCCAGATAGACCGCGCCGTTGCGGACAACGGCGTCCTTGACGGCCTGGTTCCTGGCCCCCTTGCCGATCATGATGGACTGGCCCAGGTCCAGCAGCCGGGGGGAGTAGGCGTCCATCCGGCCGCTGGTGGTGGGCCCGGCGGAACCGATGACATCCCCCGGCCGCTCCGGGGTGGGGCCCACGTAGTACAGTGCGGAGCCCTCCACCGGAAAGGGCAGCTCTTCCCCCCGGTCCAGCAGCTCCATCATCCGCTTGTGGGCGGCGTCCCGGGCGGTGTACACCACCCCGGACAGCAAAACGGCGTCCCCCGCCTTCAAGGGGGCCAAATCCTCCCGGGTGGCGGGAGTGGTCAGTTTGTATTGCATGAAAATCCCTCCGTGATTTGGGTAGGGCGCGACGACCCGGCGCGCCGTGGTTCTTTTTCGACCCGGATGTAGGGGCGCATATTGTGGCTTGCTTCGGGGTTCTTGCGGGCGGATGCTATCCGCCCCTACAAAATCTCCGCCGCCCTCCGGGTGGCGTGGCAGCTCACGTTCACCGCCACCGGCAGGCCGGCCACGTGGGTGGGGGCTGTCTCGATGGCCACGTTCAGGCAGGTGATCTTCCCCCCGAAGCCCTGGGGGCCGATGCCCAGGGCGTTGACCTCTTTCAGCAGCTCATCCTCCAGATTTTCGTAGAAGGGGTCGGGGTTGGGCTCGTTCAGGGGCCGGAGCAGGGCGTGCTTGGCCAGGGCGGCCACCTTGTCGAAGGAACCGCCGATGCCCACCCCCAGCACCACCGGCGGGCAGGGGTTGGGCCCGGCCAGCCGGACCGTCTCCACCACGAATTGTTTCACGCCCTCCACCCCGTCGGCGGGCTTGAGCATGGCCAGCCGGCTCATGTTCTCCGAGCCGAACCCCTTGGGGGCCACCGTGACAGCAAGCCGGTCCCCGGGGACGATACGCACTGTAATAGATGCCGGGGTGTTGTCCTCCGTGTTGACCCTCCGCAGGGGGTCGGCCACGATGGATTTTCTCAGATAGCCCTCTGTGTACCCCTGGCGCACCCCCTGGTGGATGGCTTCCTCAAAATCCCCCTGGATGTGGACCTCCTGGCCCAGCTCCACAAAGACGCAGGCCATCCCCGTGTCCTGACAGATGGGCAGGTTTTGTTTCCAGGCGTCCAGCTGATTCTGCTGGAGCAGCTTCAACGTCTCCTCGGCCAGGGGCCAGGTTTCCCAAAAACAGGCCAGCTCCATGGCGTCGGTTACGTCCTCGGGCAGGACGGTGTTGGCCCGGACGCACAGCCGGGCGACAGCGGCAGTGAGCTCTTCGGCGGAAATAGTTCGCATAATCAGCCCTCTTTTCCAAATCATCTTCCCTATTTTACCATAGAAGAGGAGCGCTTTCAACAAAAAGAAAGCCCCGGCAGAGCCAGGGCGGAAAAAAGGCATGACAACGCGCCATTTCCATTAAATGTATGGAAACGTACAATTTTAAGGAGTTGCCCACCACACTTGGTAGGAAATCCCCCCGCCACTTCGTGGCCCTCCCCCCTTTGACAAGGGGGGCTTAGGGTGCTCCCAAGGGCCGCTCTGTAGGGGCGCACATTGTGCGCCCGCCCCCACGCATCGCACCCATAGACCTGCAACGGCCACGTAATGTAGGGCAAGGGCCACTCTGTAGGGGCGCACATTGTGCGCCCGTATTTACCAGGCCTATCGTACAACAGCGGGCGGACAATGTCCGCCCCTACAACAATCCAATCAATCGAAGGAGGAACAACATGCCTAGCAATCAAACACCCAACTACAAACTGAACCAATGGTCGAAATCCGACCGCGTTCAGATGGAGGATTTCAACGCCGACAACGCCAAAATCGACGCCGCCATCAAGGCGGAAGCCACGGCGCGGGCCAGCGCCGTCAGCACGCTGAACAACAAGATCGCCAAGTGCGGCAACTGCAAGATTGTCTATCAAACCTACGTGGGCGACGGCACTTACGGCCCTGACCATCCCAAGGTCTTCACCTTCCCCAGCAAACCCCTGCTGTTGATTTTAGCAACTGACAAAAGCGTGGCTGTCACGACCTATGGTTCGAAGGAGTTTAACAAAATCGACAATGCTTCCCTCTGGACCTACTCCATCACCTGGGGGCAAAACTCGTTTACTATGATGAGCGTAAACAGCGCTGGCTACCAATATAACCAATTGAATATCCAATATACCGTGATTGCGTTCCTCGCCACGGATTGACGGAAAGAGGACCCCCGGGATAAACCCGGGGGTCTTTCATTTTACGATCTTTGGAGACGGATACGATCAGGAAGCAGCAACAGCGGGAATCGTAATTACCACGTTATCCTGCACGTCATCGGTTCCATTCGTGCAACTGAGAGTAATTTTCACTGTAACAGTGCCGTCCACACCAGCAGTGCCCTGGGTGCCAGTACCGTCCTGGGGAGCGCTAAAGTTCGCATTAGTACCAGCTTCAACCGTGACAGTCACGCCTTCCACGTCGGTAGTAGCGGCATTCAGTTTCGCTTCGGCAGCAGCCTTGACCAGAGCGATAGCCTTATCTTGGGTATCGGCGCTGGCGTTAGCGGTAGCAGTAAGAGTGATCTGGCCAATAGCAGCTTTGGCGTTAGCAATCTTAGCATTAGCTGCATCGGCGGCAGCCTGATCCTCAGCGGCGTCAATCTCGTCCTGCTGTTCCTGAGTCAGAGCAGTAATGGTGAAGGTGATGTTGCTGATGGTTTCAGTCTCGCCGTTCTTCGCGATGGCCACAGAGGTAATCACGATGGAGCCCTCGGTGTCAACCTCGGGAGCGTCATAAGCGCCCCAGGTAAAGGTCAGAGTGAAGCCATTGCTGGTTTCAACGGTGTCGGCGGGAGCAGGGTCAACCGCGCGGCTAGCCTCAACAGCGGCCTTGATAGCGTTCCTGGCGGCGGCCTTAGCGGCGGCCTCGCCATCGTCACCGGCAGCCATGTTGGGAACGGTGAGGGCAAACTCCGTCTGCTCGGCGGTCATACCCTCGATCTTATCGCCAGCCTCAGCGACCTCCTCAGCGGGAGTGAGGACCCGGATGGCGCCCAGCTGCTTCATGGTGTAGGTCACGCCGTTGCGCTTGCCGGAGATCTTGGTGATCTCGTTGTCGGAGTTGACCTCGATCACGATTTCGCTGTAGCCCAGGCGCTCCATCTCCTTGCGGATGCGGGAGGTGATGCTGCCGATGCCGTCGGGATCGCCCACGGTGGTCACTCTGACAGTGTTGGCGTTAGGATCAACAACGATGGTGTCGTTGCCGTTGGTGTTGTCCACCCCGGAGCTGAGCACGGGAGTATCGCTGACAAAGACGACCCACTTAGCTCTGCCCTGGCCGTCCAGAACGGCCACAATGCGGCCCTCGTACTCCTTCTCAGGGGTACCGTCCACAGGATCACCCAGAGCGCCGATGGCGGCGGCCACGCTGGAGTACTCGGTCTTCTTCGTGCCGTCGTCCTCAGGCTGGATAACAACGGCGGGAGCGTTTTCCACCAAGGCCAGGCCGTAGTCCTCAGTGCCGCCGGCGGGCTTCAGGTACATGGTGCGGCCCACAACCCGCAGGTTGGGAGCGGTGCTAGTAGTGAGGCGGGTGCCGGTGACATAGGCATGAGCGCCGCTCACGGAGCAGTCAGGTGCGCCCTTGTTGGCCGTGTGGCCCACATCATAGATTTCCTCATCGTCGATGGAGTCGGTAAAGGGATCTTTGTAGTACTTGGTAGCGTCAGTGGGAGTCTTCACGCCCACGACATAGTCGCCGTCATAGCGCAGCTCCTGGATGTGGCCGGGCTCCAGATCCTTGATGGTCTTGGCGAACTTGGAGCGGGCGGTCAGAGTGGTAATCTGGCCGTCGACGATAGCGTCGAAGGTCCACTGGTGGGTGCCGTCGCTCAGCTTCTCCTCGCTGGTGGCGGCGGTCAGGGTGTAGACGTAGCTGGCATTGCCGCCCTTAGCCTCGCCCAGGACCACAGAAGCGATGATGTAGTTGTTCTTGTCGTACAGGGTGTAGATGCTGTCGTACAGGGCGGTGCCATCAATCGCATTACCAGCGGTGGCGGTGCCGGGGACATCGATCTCCACACTCTGCACGCCGGTGTACACGCCGGTGACATCGCTGATGACCTTCTTGGTGCCGGAGGTGCTCACAGCCTCCTCGGCCTCCACGATGATATAGACGGAGTCGTCGTTGCCGTAGGTGCGGGTGCCGGTCTTGCCAGCGGCGTAGCGGTTCGCGCCGTCGTTATTAGCGTCAGGAGCAGTTCCGGTATCGCCGCCCCAGCTGGCCTTCTCGTCAATGCGGACGTTGCTGCACTTGATGACCTCCTCATCCGCGTTTGTCACCTCGGTGGTGATCATGCGGGTGGCGGGGTTCAGGGTGTACTCGTTGTTGGAGTCCACAGTGTAGGTGTACCAGCGGTTGACAATGTGGGTCTTGCCATTCAGGTTGTTCAGGTTGCCTGCAGCAACAGCGCTACTGTTAGTCTTCCACTGTTCGAAATAGCTCTTTTCAACAGCATCGCTGCCTTCGGCGTCCACCTTCTCAATGTTCTTGTTGGTGTCGCGGACGTCAACAGTGATGGTCCGCATGGTGCCGTCCACAAAGATAGCGGCGGCCTTGGCGGTGCCCATGGAGATGCTGCTGGTATCCAGATCCACACCGGTGATGAAGACATAGTTGTCGTTGCCGGCATACAGGTCAACGCCGATGGCGTTGCCATAGGGGTCCAGATAGATGTTGTAGGTCTTGTTGACCAGGCGGTCGTCAGCATACAGGTCCAGGACCTCGTCGCTGTAGTAGGCCCGCTTGGCGCTCTTGTACTCAGTGCCCTCGCTGGTCACGCTGGAGAACAGGGCCTGGTTCAGGTCGCTGTCGCTGTCGCTGTCGCTGGCCTTGCTGAACTTGGTCAGCTCGGAGTCGGTCAGGATTTTCACGTCAGAGACGGTGACCACGTCGTAACCAGCCAGAGTATCGTGGTTGGGAGTGGTGCTGTTGTTCTTGCCGGACACGCGGACCAGCATGAACTCATCCTGCTTCATACCCTCGATGTTGCCCACATCGGCCAGGCTCACGACCTTGGTGGCGGTTTCGGTGTTGGTAACAACGGGGGTGTTAGTCTTGCTGATATTGCTGTAGACCTCCAGAGTCACGCGCTCGGTAGTGGTGTTGTAGTCTACAGTGGCCTTGGCCAGATAGGTGTTGATGGAGACGATGTCGATGGTTTTGGCGTCGATGTCAACAAACACCTGGGTCAGTACGCCGCGGCCGGTGGTGTTGAAGTTAGCGGTCTTGCGGGTGAGGATTTCCTCAACAGAAATAACGGTGTTAACCTCGCCGTCCTCATAGTAGTTGAAGGTGTAATCCTGGAGATTGTTCCGGCCCAGCAGGTCATACAGGGTCCGGCGGCTGACGCTGCCAGTGTACTCGGCGCGGATGTTCTCCTTCTTCATGTAGGTGCCGATCTCCTGGCCCTTGTACTCCCAGGCGCGGGAAGGACGCATAAACACGTCGTCGGAGTACTCGTGGAGGACCAGGTCGCCGTCGTACAGCTCCTCGCCCAGCTGGATGTAGTACTGGCCGCGGTTCAGGTTGTTGCTGCCGCCCACGTCGCTGGAACGGCGCTCAATAGCCTGATACTTGGACAGAGTGCTGGTGCGGGGGGTGTACTCGGAACGGTAGCCCACGACCACGTCGCCCTTTTCGGTGGGGATCTTGGTGCCCACGTCGCCGGTGAAGCTGACCATGTCGGCCTTCAGGGCGTTCAGGGCCATCTGAGCCACCTCGTTGCGGGTCAGGGCCTGGTCAGACTTGGAGTCGATGCCGGCAAACATGCCGACCTCAGTGGCCTGCTTCACGGTAGCCAGGATGTAGCTGTCGCCGAAGTCGTCCTGATACTGGAAGTAGCCCAGGGCTTTCAGCATCATCAGGGCGGCCTGGACGGCGTTCACGTTCTGGCCGGCGCCGTACATGCCGCCGCCGATGCCGG
>JAAWNI010000122.1 GCA_022798855.1 Lawsonibacter sp.
GAAAGACATTTTGACAAGGGAGGGGTTTCTCCGTGAAGCGTAACATTTCGGACCTGCTGGACCGCTATCCGGCGGAGGACGTGGAATTGGGCGGAAATACCCCCTATTCCCCAACCAGAATAAAGGAGATTACCATGAAAAAAATTCATACCGAGGCAAAATCCAGCAAGAGGGGCTTTCAGCCCGCCCGCCTGCTCGCCGCCGCCGCTGTGGCGGCCGCCCTGTCTGTCTCCGCCCTGGCGGCGGGGCGGCTCTTCGGGGCCGGGGAGCTGTTTCAGGACTTCTTCCGGCCGGAGGAGGGCGCCCTGTCCCAGGGGCAGGTGGACGCCATAGACCAGCTGGGCCAGGTGCTCATCGGGGAGGGTGACACCGCCCCCGCCCCTGTCACCAGCAACGGGGCCACCATCACCCCCATCGCCGCCATCGCCGACGAAAACGTCTACTACCTCCGCCTGCTGGTGGAGGCCCCGGCGGGAACCGCCCTGCCCGACCTGGACGAGGGCCACTACTACCAATTCTTCGGAAACGCCCCCGGGGAAGCGCTTACCCTGGACGCCGCCGACGGGGCCAGGTTCGGCTACAACATGGACCGGACCGTCCTGGCCGACAGTGAGCCCAACGACAACCGGAAGGAGTTCGTGCTCTGCTTCACCATGGGCTACGGGGACGCCAGCGGCGTGAAATTCAACGACGGCGGCTCTAAAATCCTCACCATCCCCGGCCTGTGGGTTCAGGACGCCCAAAAGGGATACACCCCTGTATTCACCGGGGAGTTCCGGTTCGACATCGGCCTGAATTTCCAGTCCAAGACGGTGGAGCTGGACGCCAAGGGGGCCTCCTGGACCGACCCGGTGCTGGGCTACACCAACACCCTGGAGTACCTGGCCCTCTCCCCCCTGAGCCTGTCCTTCCGCTACCGCACCACCCTGCCGGAGAACAAATATTTCGGCCCCGACGTCTCCATTGCCGTTGTCCTGAAGGACGGCACCCAGTTCGTCCCCGTCTATGACACCACCCAGAATTTGGTCGACTACCTGAAGGGCTACCACGACCTGGAGCCGGAGGACATCCTCCCCCTGTCCGGTGAACCAGGCCAGGACACCCAGGGCTATATCGCCTTTGACGAGCCCCTGGACCTGAGCCAGGTGGACTGTGTGCTCTTCGGCGACGTGAAGATTCCGGTGGGCGCGGAATAATTTCCAGCGTACCGGACATACTGAACCCACGCGATTCTCATATTCCCGCCGGGACGGGAATCAGAACAGGAGGGTTCATTATGTCCGACAAAACCGACGCCTTTCTCCACAGCCAGACCAGGGAAAACCTTATGCGGGCTTTCGCCGGGGAGAGCCAAGCCCGAAACCGCTACACCATCGCCGCCGGAGTGGCCAACAAGGCAGGGCTGGCCGTGATCCAGGGGGTGTTCCTCTTCACCGCCGACCAGGAGCGGGTTCACGCCAAGCAGTTCTACTCCGCCCTGGAGGACTGCGCCGGCCAGACCGTCAAGGTGGACGGCACCTACCCCGTGGATATCTACTCCGGAATGCTGGACTACCTCCGGGCCGCCCAGCACAACGAGTACCAGGAGTGGGAGCACGACTACGACCACTTCGCCAAAACCGCTATGAGCGAGGGCTTCCCCCTGGTGGGCAAGCTCTTCGAGAACATCGCCCGGGTGGAGAAGACCCATGGGGACCGCTTCGGGAAGTTCGCCGACCTGATGGAGAAAAATCAGCTGTTTTTCTCTGAGGTGGAGGTGCAGTGGACCTGCCTCCACTGCGGCTTCGTGGTGGACGCCACCGCCGCCCCCGCCCACTGCCCCGTCTGCCGCCACCCACAGGGTTATTTTGTCCGGGTGGAAATGTCCCCCTGGGCCTGAGCATCCGTAGGGCGCGACGACCCGGCGCGCCGTCTCATAAGGTTTCGCACAATAATGAAACGGCGGGAGCGCATCCCGCCGTTTCCGCTTGCCAACCCCTCGTCCCCCCGCAGGGGAAAGGCCCCCTTGCTAAAGGCTGCGCCCGCAGGCGCGTTTCGAGGTCAACCGCCGTAAAGCGGCGGCTCTTAGACCGAGATGGCTGGCACCGCCAAAGGCGGTGACTGGGGGATTCCGTCTTATTGGCAGATTTCCGGTGAACGGAATCCCCCCGCCACCGGGTTTCACCCGGCGGCCCTCCCCCCTTTGACAAGGGGGGCTTGGGTGCTTGAAGCTCCCGGTCCTCCTCCAAAGGCCCCCTTGTTAAAGGGGGCTGGCAGCGGCGTAAGCCGCTGACTGGGGGATTCTATTATTAAAAAGACTTCCTGTAAGGGGAATCCCCCCGCCCCTCCGGGGCACCCCCCTTTGGCAAGGGGGCTTGGGTGCTTGAAGCTCCCGGTCCTCCTCCAAAGGCCCCCTTGTTAAAGGGGGCTGGCAGCGGCGTAAGCCGCTGACTGGGGGATTCTGTTATTAAAAAGACTTCCTGTAAGGGGAATCCCCCCGCCCCTACGGGGCACCCCCCTTTAGCAAGGGGGGCTTTGGGGCGGTGGCCTGTAAATACAGCGTCACCCTCTGGGCCAATCCATATCCCGGCCCAGCCCCAGGATATAGTCCGCGCTGACGCCATAGTGCTGGCAGAATTTCACAAAGGTTTGAATGGACATCTCGTGAGTTCGAGTCTCATATTTTGTCCACTGGGCACGGCTGATGTCCAAGATTCTGCCCAGTTCTTCCTGAGTATCATCCGCATCAATCCTCACAGCAATCATTCTATCTATATAATCCATACTTTCCCTCCTGCTGTAATATGTGACATTGACAGCATAAGCGGAAAATGATATACTAATTCCAGTTGTGTCATATCTGACACAATGGAGGTATGGATTATGAAAACTAAAACAAGAAAGGTAACAGTCACACTGCCGTTGGCGCTATATGAGGAGCTGGAAACGTTGGCGGCAAAGGGCGGGCACAAAGTGCCCAGTTATGTACGCTGGCTGATCTGGAAGCACCTCGCCGGACAGGACATCTCAGTTCCTCTTTTCCCTCTGAAATCAGAATAAAAAAACCGGCCTGGGATTTCTCCCAGGCCGGTCCGCGGTTTTACAGATTTAGCACTTCTCGAAGATGGTGGCAACGCCCATACCGCCGCCAATGCACAGGGTGGCAAGGCCCTTCTTGGCGTCGCCCCGCTTCTGCATCTCGTGGAGCAGGGTGACGATGATCCGCGCGCCGGAAGCGCCCACGGGGTGGCCCAGGGCGATAGCGCCGCCGTTGACATTGACCTTGCTCATGTCGAAGTTCAGCTCGCGGGCCACGGCGATGGACTGGGCGGCAAAGGCCTCGTTGGCCTCCACCAGGTCCATGTCCTCGATCTTCAGGCCGGCCTTCTCCATGGCCTGGCGGGAAGCGGGCACGGGGCCCACGCCCATGATCTTGGGGTCCACGCCGCCCTGGCCCCAGCTGACCAGCTTGGCCATGGGCTTGAGGCCGTACTTCTCCACGGCTTCCTTGGACGCCAGCACCAGGGCGGCGGCGCCGTCGTTGATGCCGGAGGCCTGGCCGGCGGTGACGCGCTGGACGTGCTTCTTGGCGTCGGCTTCGTGGACGCCGGTCAGCTCGAAGGTATGGACGATCTCATCCTCGACGCCCTCGGGGCCGCAGGGGAAGGCGCCGCGGAGCTTGGCCAGCTTATCCAGGGGGGACAGCCGGGGGAACTCGTCCACCTTGAACTCCACCATCTCCTTCTTAACCTTAATCATCACGGGGACGATCTCGTCGTCGAACTTGCCGGCGGCCATGGCGTCGGCGGCCTTCTTCTGGGAGTTGTAGCCGAACTCGTCCAGCTCCTCCCGGGTGATGCCCCACACGTCGCAGATGTTCTCGGCGGTGGTGCCCATGTGGTAGTTATTGTACACGTCCCACAGGCCGTCGGAGATCATGGTGTCCTTCATCTTGTTGTCGCCCATGCGGGCGCCCCAGCGGGCGGCGGGGAGGGCGTAGGGGGCGGCGGACATATTCTCCATGCCGCCGGCCACGATGATCTCAGCATCGCCGCAGGCGATGGTCCGGCCGGCCTCAATGACAGACTTCATGCCGGAGCCGCACACCATGCCCACCGTGTAGGCGGGGACGGAGGTGGGCACGCCGGCCTTCAAAGCGGCCTGGCGGGCGGGGTTCTGGCCCAGGCCGGCGGTGAGGATGCAGCCGAACATGACCTCGTCCACGTTCTCAGGCTTCACGTTGGCCCGGTTCAGGGCCTCCTTGATGACGGCGGCGCCCAGCTCGGCGGCGGGGGTGTCCTTCAGGGACCCGCCGAAGGAGCCGATGGCGGTGCGGCAGCAGTTGACGACATAAACTTCTCTCATGATGTGTGTGACCTCCTAAAATTTTATGAGGGCGCGGTGGCGCGCCCGGGATAACCGCTCTTGCTCCCCATTATACCGGAGCCCGGCTGAAATTGCAATAAAATTTTCTGGTATTTTGGGGCAAAAAAAGCCACATGGAAAGGAGGGTTTCCGTGGGAACCCGATCATCCGTAGGGCGCGACGACCCGGCGCGCCGTCCCATAAGGTTTTGCATGGTCATGAAACGGCGGACCGGGGTTATCCCACAAGGGTTTGCATGGTAAATAAACGGTGACCCCGGCGCACCGTCCCACATGGTTTTACGTGGCAATGGAACGGCGGGCCGGGGTCGTCCCGCCCTACACACATACCTTGTGGGTACGCCGCAGGAGCGGATTATCCGGTGGGCGCAACGGCCCATAAGGTTTTGCGTGGCAATGGAACGGCGGGCCGGGGTCGTACCGCCCTACATACGTACCTCGAGGGTACGCCGCAGAGGCAGACATCATCCGAAATTTCCGACGGCCGCGCCTATCCGGCCTGTTCAGGCATGGGCAGGGCAGTGGTATCAATGCCGCCGCCCCCTCTCCTCTCATAGGCCGCCAGGCTGTACCCCTCCTCAAAGATGCCGGTCTGATCCAGCACGGCCAGGGTGTGCCGCGCCTGGGGGGTAAGGCTGATGCAGAGGGTCCGGTCCACATCGTAGCCGGCGGGGCTGACCCGAGAGGTGCCGCTGCCGCCAGTCTTCTGGTAAACCGTGACGCTGAAACACAGGTTGGTGCGGTAGGTGCCCTCCATGCGCTCCGAACCCTGCTCGAAGAGGCAGCGCACGCCGATGGCCCCCTCAGCGAAGTCCTGTTGCACCGCGTCCCACAGCTCCTGGCGGTAATCGTCCAGGTAGAGGTAGTCGTCAAAATACTCCCCGTCCAGATACAGCTCCCAGAGGTAGGCGCCGGTCAGCCGGGCGTCCTTCAAGAAGCCGTCGAAGTCGTAGGCCATCTCCACCAGCTCCCGGTCTTCTATGATCTGCTTCATGGCGTAGGCCACAGTGCCCGGGGTATCCAAATCCCCGGCGTGGATGGGGATGCTGGCATAGCGCCTGTTCAGCGTCCCGCCGCCGGACAGGGTGTAGCTGGGGTAGATGGTGATATAGTCGTTTTCCCCGTCGACGCCCCGGGGCTCGCTGTCCCGGTTGTCCACAATGGCCTGGTGGAGGGCGACGATCTTTTTGATCTGCTCCGGGTCGGTGAGGACGGTGCTAAACTCCCGGCCGCCGTCATAGGGGTAGCCCATATCCAGGTACACCTGGACGGACTCCACCCGGCTGGGGTCGGGCACCCGCCCCTCCACGCCGAAGAGGTCCAGAAGGCAGGCCAGGCAGAGCACCAGCAGAACGGCGGTCATGGCCGCCGCCCCCTTCCAGGCTTTGAACACCCGGAAGGATTTTTTCAGCAGCATTTCCGCCACAAAATAGCCCACAACGGCCCAGGCCAGGATGCAGGGGACGAGCGCGGCCATATTGTTCCAGCCCAGGAACACGGAGGTGAACATGCCGAAGCACAGCCCGGCACAGAAGGACACCCCATATTTGAACAGGGGCCGCACCAGGGCCACGGCCACCACGTCCCCGGCCGCCTCCACATGGCGGCGGCGGTAGACGCACAGGGACGCGAAGGCCAGCACCACCCCCACCCCGGCGTAGACGGCGATGGTGGCCGGGGCTTGGAAGCCGCCCTTCTCCCAGGCATTCTCCTTCCACCATCTCCCCGCGCTTTGCAGGGCGTAAACCGGGGTGAGGCACTCCACGACCTGGAAGGCGCCGGAGGATCCGGCATAGCCGAAGAAGAATTCGTAAAACAGGCCGTCCAGCAGCTCGTAGATGACGCCGGCCAGCACATTGAGGATCCCGTAGAAGGCGGGCAGGGCCAGGATGTGCCCGGTGAACATGGCGCAGAAGGCGGCGAAGGAGAAGAAGAACAGGCAGACGCCGCTCTGGGCCAGCAGCCAGGCCATCAGGGCGGACAGGGCCGCGCCCCAGTGCTCCATGGGCAGGAAGGAGAGCTCGACCACCGCCGTCAGCACCGCCACCGCCCCCTGGGGCAGCAGCAGGAAGCTGAGCCCCGCCAGATACTGGGTGGTGAACAGGGCCTCCCGCCGCAGGGGCAGGGCGTGGGTCCAGCAGGCGGAACGGCTGTTGTACAGGTAGCCGAACACCGCCATGGCGCACAGGATGGCAAAGAAAGCGGCAAAATACACCCCTGGGCTCAGTAATTCGGGCAGGTTGAGCGCCCGGCCCAGAAGCCGCTCCATCCTTCCGGTGGTCATGTAGCGTTCGTTGTTAAAGTACAGGCTGAGCATGTTCAGCGGGATGCAGAACAGCCAGACCACCCCATAGCCCGCCCACAGGGGCCAGAAGCGGGCCAGGGTCTTGCGGTAGAGGGTGCCGTTAAAGTACGATGTCGCGGACCGCATAGTCCTCACCTCCCAGTTCATAGATA
>JAAWNI010000123.1 GCA_022798855.1 Lawsonibacter sp.
GAGTATTATGAGATTTGTTTGCCACATACTTACATTCTCTACTCTTTTGCGCTGTTTTTCTACCCCCTTCTCTTGCTTTTAAACCTTGATTCGCATTATTAACAAACCGATAACGATGCTGGGGTCGCCTTGCTGCCAGGGGCCAGCAGAGTTATAATATAAGCAGAATAACTGCGAAAGGAGGCTTATTTTATGAGCTTTTCTACAGAAAACCCCATGCAGGCGCTCGCTAACAGGATGACGCCCAAATTCGCCGTGTCCTATCTTCGCGTATCCACACGAGGGCAGGCTGAGCGGGGCGGTGGTGCGGATGAGGGCTTTTCTATCCCCGCCCAGCGTGAGGCCAACAAGAAAAAAGCCCTCTCTATGGGGGCGATTGTGGGCAAAGAGTTTGTTGACCGTGGTGCGTCTGCCAAGTCCGCCGACCGTCCGGAGCTCCAAAAAATGCTGGAGTATGTCAAAGAGAACGTCGGCCGGGTGGATTATGTTATTGTCCACAAGGTTGACCGTCTGGCCCGCAACCGGGGCGATGACATCGACATTATGCGCACTCTGCGGGAATACGGAGTGCAGCTGGTGTCTGCCTCGGAGAGTATTGACGATACCCCTGCCGGGATGCTACTCCATGGCATTATGAGTTCGATTGCGGAGTTTTACTCACAGAACCTGGCTACTGAGGTCAAAAAGGGTATGACAGAGAAAGTGAAAAGCGGTGGAACCGTTGCCCGTGCTCCACTTGGTTACAACAATGTCCTGCAAATTGACGATAAAGGGCGTGAGGGACGAACCGTAGTCCTGGATGAGGAACGTGCGCCGCTCATTAAGCTCGCCTTTGAAGAATACGCCACAGGGAACTGGACTGTTGAGGCTTTAGCTGAATACCTTGCCGCCTGTGGGCTTACCACACGGGCACCCCCTAGAATCCCCTCAACTGAAATCAGCAAAAAATCTTTGTATCAAATTTTGATAAATCCCTATTACAAGGGAATTGTGGTCTACAAAAATGTGGAGTACAACGGGAACCACCCGCCCCTGGTCACTCCTGAACTATGGCAGACCGTACAGGACGTTATCGCCTCCCATGTCAATGGGGAACGAACACGTGAACATCCGCACTTCCTAAAAGGCAGTCTTTACTGCCGAAACTGCGGGTCGCGCATGATCATAAACTATACCAAGTCTCGTTCTGGCACTAGATACCCCTATTTCGTTTGTGCCGGACGACATACTAAGCGAGTCAAGGACTGCAAACAGCGAGCTGTACTCATTTATGAGGTAGAACGACAAGTTGAGCAGATTTACGAACGCTACTCCTTCCCGCTCGCTGTCCGTAAATATCTGGAGAATTTTTTGCAAGCCGGTATCCGGTCAGAACAAGAAAAATCCAAAGCTGAGTTGAATGGCCTCCGCCGTGAGAAAGATAAGCTGGAGCGCCAGCGAAAGAAATTGCTGGAAGCCCATTACAATGATGCAATCCCACTCGACCTCTTGAAGAGTGAACAACAAAAAATTACCAAGCAGCTGACCGCCATCGACCATGAAATAAAAGCACATGAGAAAGCTTCCGACTCGATTTTAGCGTGTTTAACAGATGCGATGGAACTGATTGAAGACTGCGGGAGGACATACCACATGGCAACCGACCAAATGAAGCGTATGTTAAATCAATCACTTTTCTCTAAACTGTGGATAGGGAGCGATGGTCGCGTTACCGCCGAGTTTGCCGAACCATTCCGGACGATTATTGAGCCAGTTAAGGATATACTGGCTGAATACAACAAAGAAAAAACCCGTGGCACCGAAATGCTCACGGATTTCTTCTCTCGTTTGTCCAACCATATTCAAAAATTTTTTGCCGACGGTTGGAATAACGACTTTTTGGCACGCCCGAAGGGACTCGAACCCCCAACATTCAGAACCGGAATCTGACGCTCTATCCAATTGAACTACGGACGCACATCTCTAAATGACTAAGTTAGTATAGCAGATTTACGGTCCGTTGTAAAGGGGTAAAATGGCAATTGGAGAGAAAAATTTCCGGAAAAATTTAGGGAAGATGATGCTGGTAGGGGGCAAACTCCTTGGCTAAGGGGTCATCAAAGACCTTGGCGAAGACCTCTCCATCCATCGTCTCATGGTCCAGCAGATATTGGGCGGTGATTTCCAGTTCCCGGCGGCAGCGGGTGAGGATCTCCTCGCACCGGGTATATGCGGCATCGATCAGCGCGCGGACCTCCTCGTCAATAATGGCGGCCACCTCCTCGGAGTAGCTCTTGGCCTGGGCCATAGAGCGGCCGATAAACACCTCGTCGTGCCCGCTCTCAAAGGTTACGCTGCCCAGCCTGCCGCTCATGCCGTAACGCATCACCATATTGCGGGCGATGGAGGAAGCCCTTTGAATATCGCTGCCCGCGCCGGTGGAGATATCCCCCAGGACCAGCTGTTCCGCCACCCGGCCGCCCAGACAGCGGGCGATCTGCTCTGTCAGCTCCTTTTTGGACTGATAGGCCTTATCCTCATCGGGCAGGGAGATGGTCATACCGCCCGCCTGCCCCCGGGGGACGATGGTGATCTGATGGACCGGGTCGGCGGTGGACAGCTCGTGGATGACCACGGCGTGGCCCGCCTCGTGGTAGGCAGTCAGCTTCCTGGTGTGCTCAGTGACCACCCGGCTGCGCTTCTCCGGGCCGGCGATCACCTTCAGCATGGCCTGGTGGAGGTCGGACATGGTAATAAACCGCCGGTCCTCCCGGGCGGCCAGCAGGGCCGACTCATTGAGCAGGTTCTCCAGATCGGCCCCGGTAAAGCCGGAGGTGGCACGGGCCACATCCTTGAGCACCACATCCTCGGCCAGGGGCTTCTGGCGGGCGTGGACCTTTAAAATCTCCTCCCGGCCCTTGATGTCGGGCAGCCCTACATAGATCTGCCGGTCAAACCGGCCGGGGCGCAGCAGGGCGGGGTCCAGAATATCCTGCCGGTTGGTGGCGGCCAGCACGATGACCCCCTCGTTGGAGGCGAAGCCGTCCATCTCCACCAGCAGCTGGTTCAGGGTCTGTTCCCGCTCGTCGTGGCCGCCGCCCAGGCCCGCCCCGCGCTGGCGGCCCACGGCGTCGATCTCGTCAATAAAGACGATGGCGGGGGCGTCCTTTTTGGCCTGGTCGAAGAGGTCGCGCACACGGCCCGCGCCGACGCCCACATAGAGCTCCACAAAGTCGGAGCCGGAGATGGAGAGGAACTGCACGCCCGCCTCGCCGGCCACCGCCTTGGCGATGAGGGTCTTGCCGGTGCCCGGAGGGCCCACCAGCAGCACGCCCTTGGGGATGCGGGCCCCCAGGGAGGTGAACTTCTGGGGGTCCCGGAGGAACTCCACAATCTCCTGGAGCTCCTCCTTCTCCTCGTCCGCGCCGGCCACATCGCCGAAGGTGATCTTCTTCTCCTGGTCGGACAGGGTCCGGGTGCGGGCGTGGCTGAACCGGGCGGCCCCGGGGTTTCCGCCGCCGCTGGAGACTCCCCCCCGCTGGCGCATCATCAGATACCAGAAAAAGCCCAGCACCACCGCCGCCACCAGGTAGGGGATCAGGTTGTACCACCAGGAGCCCTCCAACCCCGGCGGGTAGTCGTAGCCTTTCAGCACGCCGGATTCCAGCTGCTGGTTCACCAGCTCCCGCATGTCGCTGTAGAAGAGGATGGGGTTGGCCATGTGGTAGACCAGCCGGAGGGGCTGGCCCCCGTCCTGGCCCCGGAGGGTCAGGGTGAGGGTCTTGTCCTCCAGGGTGAAGTACTCCACCCGCTCCTGGAGAAAGAGGGTGCGTATCTGGCTGTATGTGAGGGAGTCACCGCGGTCCATCTGCTGGAGGGCGGTGAAGGTAAAAAAGATCATCAGCGCCAACAGCAGATACAGCGTGATGTCCCGGGGGCCGAAGCGTCTCATAGGCATGAGTCCTTTCCTGGAAATAAGTGTAGGGGGGCCGCCATGCTACCCGCTGTAAACCTCGGGCTTCAAAATGCCGATATAGGGCAGGTTTCTGTATTTTTCCGCATAATCCAGGCCGTAGCCCACCACAAAGGCGTCTGGGATGGAGAAGCCGCTGTAGTGCAGCTCCACCGGCTTGACCCGGCGCTCCGGCTTGTCCAGCAGGGCGCACAGCCGGACAGAGGCGGGGCGGCGGTGCTCCAGAATATTCAGCAGATAGCTCAGGGTGTTGCCGCTGTCCAGGATGTCCTCCACCACGATGACATGGCGGCCGGTGATGTCCTCGGACAGGTCCTTGATGATCTGGATCTGCCCGCTGGAGGTGGTCCCGCTGCCGTAGGAGGACACCGACATGAAGTCCAGCGTGCATGGCAGCTCCACCGCGCGGCACAGGTCGGCCATGAAGACAAAAGAGCCCCGGAGGATTCCGATGAACATGACCTCCTTGCCGGCGTAGTCCGACTCGATCTGCCGGGCGATTTCACCCACCCGGTTTTTCAGCTGCTCCTCTGTAAATAATATCTCCTGAATATCTTTCTCTAACATGGAAAATTTCTTCCTTTCATTTTGTAGGGCGCGACGACCCCGGCGCGCCGTTTTTGAAAAAATACCGCAGCGGCGGGCCGAGTCGTCCCGCCCTACAAAGAAGCCCCATCATTCCACAGAAGCGACTGTGATATGCCACGCCGGCCGGCCCTCTTTGGCGGCGAAGGCCCGGTCGGGGCCCAGGCCGGCCACGGCGGCCACCTGGCCCCCGCAGGTGAGGACGGGCAGCACCTCCCGCTGAAAACGGGGCAGTTTTTCCTCGATCATCCATTTTTTCACCGTCTTGCCCAGCCGCCCCGGGGGGGTGAGCCGGTCGCCGGTGCGGCGGGGGCGGAGCGCCAGCTCGGGCGCCTGCCGCCGGTCCAGCCAGAAGTCCCAAGGCCCCTGCATCTGGCCCCGGTAGTCCTCCTGGGCGCAGGAGACGCGCCAGGGGCCGCAGTCCAGCGCCCCCGGGAGGGGCAGGGGGCCCTCCTCCAGCGGCGGGGGCCCCAGGCGGGGGGCCAGCAGCAGCTGGCCGTAGGCCCGGCGGGCGTTGGTGCCGTGGGGCAGGTAGAGCTCCCCGGAGGGGTCCTGGCTCCGGCACAGCCGAAGCAGTGCGGCCAGATGGGCGGCGGAACAGTTCTGGTCCCCGCCCCACAGCCGGCCCAGCAGCAGCCGGAGGGCCCGGCTGGCGATGGGGTCCGGGGCGTTGGCGACGGCCCCCGCATCGATGGCCAGCCCCCCGTCCCGGGGGGCGGCCCGGTCCGCCACGTCCTGGGCCAAACTGGTGAGGCAGGCCTCGTCCGACCGGAGGAGGGCGGCGGTGTTCACCAGACGAGCGGCAAAGCCGGGGGCCACGTCCTCCAGCACCGGGAGGACCTGATGGCGGATGCGGTTGCGGGTGTAGCCGTCGCTGGCGTTGGAGCTGTCCTCCATGTGGGGCAGGCAGTGGTGGGCGAGGTAGTCCTCCACCTGCTGGCGGCTGGCGGTGAGAAGGGGGCGGACGATGCCCTCCCGCCTGGGGGGGATGCCCCCCAGGCCCCGCAGGCCGGACCCCCGGGCCAGATGGAAGAGGATGGTTTCCACATTGTCATTGGCGGTGTGGGCGGTGGCGATGAGGCCGGCACCCGCTTCCGCCGCCGCACGGCGGAGAAAGGCGTAGCGCATGTCCCGGGCAGTCTCCTCAATGCCCCTCCCCTGGATGCGGGCTTGTCCGGCCACGTCGCCGGAGTCCATGTACAGGGCGACGGCGGGGAGCACACGGCCGTCGGCCAGGCGGTGCCGCCCGCAGCACAGGTGGACAAACTGGTCCACAAAGGCGGCGTCCCGGTTGGACTCCTCCCCCCGCAGCTGATGGTTGTAGTGGGCGGCGGCCAGCTGGAAGTCCAGCTTGGCCCGCAGGCAGTACAGGACGTGGAGCATGGCGACGGAGTCCGCCCCCCCGGACACGGCGCACAGCACCTTGGACCCGGCTGGGATCAGGTCCTGCTCCCGAATAAAGTTTTCAACGGTTTTCAGCAATGACAGGACCTCCATTTTATGTCGGGGCGGCCCTTGGCCGCCCGCCGTTTGTGGACGGGGCTCAGGGAATCGGTGTGATTTCCACCACCAGGTGGAAATTTGTGGTATAGCTGACCCGGTAGCGCTGGGCGTGCTCCAGGTTCCAGGGAATGGACAGGCTCTCCCGGTAGGGGCGCTCCATATCAAGGGAAAACTCCATGGCATTGGGCACCAATACCTCTACCCACCCGCCTCCGGTATCGAAACCCATCACATGGTAATTCCGAACCAGGCTCCGGTAGCTGCCCCCCCACGCGCCTGGCAGGCGTCCGGCGTCCACTCTGGGATGAATCCAGACCTCCGCCGCCTCCAGCTGGCCGCTTTCCACCTGCTCCAGCTCCGCCAGAAGCTCTGGGATATGGACCTGCGGGGCGATGGGCGAGGAGGATGGGGTATCTACAAAGAGGACCGTGCCATACCAGGCCAGCACCATCCCGGCCAGAGCGATCGTGATAAACAGCCCCATAAACCTGCCCACGGCGGCGGCGCTGTACTGGTCCAGCTGTTTTTTCAGCTCCTTCCGCCGCCGGTCCGGGCCGGGGCCGCTAAGGTAGGTGAGGGATATAAATTCATCCTCCAGCTGATCCTCCAGCTTTTTCTCCTC
>JAAWNI010000124.1 GCA_022798855.1 Lawsonibacter sp.
CTGCGACCTGTCCCTGTGGTCGGTGGTGGCCTGCGACCAGTACACCTCCCGGCCTGAGTACTGGCAGCGGGTGGAGGACCGGGTGGGCCGGGCGCCCTCCGCCCTGCGGCTGATCCTGCCCGAGAGCTGTCTGGAGGGCCCCAATGTGGAGACGGATATCATGGAGATCAACAACACCATGAGCCGCTACCTCCGGGAGGGCCGCTTTCAGGAGTACCCGGACAGCCTGGTCTATGTGGAGCGCACTTTGGACTCGGGAAAGGTCCGACGGGGCTTGGTGGGCATGGTGGACCTGGCGGCCTATGACTACGAGCCGGGCGCCGACGCCGCCGTCCGGGCCACTGAGGGCACCGTCCTGTCCCGCATTCCACCCCGGGTGGCGGTGCGGAAAAACGCCCCCATCGAGCTGCCCCACGTGATGCTGCTGGCCGACGACCCCAATCAGGCCCTCATTGAGCCGCTGTCCGCCCAGACCGGGGAGATGGAGCCGCTCTACGACTTCCAGCTGATGGAGCGGGGGGGACGGGTGAAGGGCTGGCGGCTCACCCAGGACCAGATGGCGGCCGCCGCGCAGACCCTCCAGGGGATGCGGGCCCAGGCCGACAGGGAGCGGGGCGGCCTGCTCTTCGCCGTGGGGGACGGCAACCACTCCCTGGCCACCGCCAAGGAGTGCTACGAGCGCCGGAAGGGGCTGACCGACCCCGTCCAGTGGCCCGGCCTGCCCTCCCGGTACGCCCTGTGCGAGCTGGTCAACCTCCACGACAGCTCCCTGGAGTTTGAGCCCATCCACCGGGTGGTCTTCGGCGTGAAGCCCGAGGAGCTGCTGGACGCCCTGGCAAGCTATTACCCCTCCGCCGTCCAGGGCCGGGCCGGGGGGCACGTCCTGCCCTTCGTCATCAACCGGTGGAGCCAGGGGGAGGCCACCGTCACCCAGCCCCAGGCCCAGCTGCCGGTGGGCACCCTCCAGAACTTCCTGGACGACTACATAGCCGCCCACCCCAAGGCCCGGGTGGACTACATCCACGGGGCGGACGAGGCCCGGGCCCTGGCCGGGGAGCGGGAGGACGCCGTGGCCTTCCTGCTGCCGCCTATGGACAAGTCCGACCTGTTCCCCACCGTGGTCCACGACGGGGTGCTGCCCCGGAAGACCTTCTCCATGGGGGAGGCCCACGACAAGCGGTTCTATCTGGAAGCCCGAAAGATTCGGAAGTAGGGGCGGATATCATCCGCCCCCGCGTGAGAAGGACCGGAAATGAAAGGGGGGAAACCGCCATGGAGATCAAAGCCCACGCCAAACTGAACCTGACCTTGGATGTGCTGGGCAAGCGCCCCGACGGCTACCACGATCTGCGCATGGTGATGCAGTCCATCGAGCTGGCCGACACACTCACGCTGACCCGCAACGATACCGGAGAGCTGCGGGTGGGCACTAATCTGCACTTCCTGCCCAACAACGAGAGGAATCTGGCCGCCCAGGCCGCCCTGCGCTGGTGGGAGCGTGAAAACACTGTCCCCTGTGGGCTGGATATCAACATCGAGAAGCATATCCCCGTCTGCGCCGGCATGGGGGGCGGGAGCAGCGACGCCGCCGCCGTCCTCCGGGCGCTGAACCAGATGGAGGACCGGCATCTCGATTTGGATATCCTGGCTGAGATTGGGGCGCTGGTGGGCTCCGACGTGCCCTACTGCGTCATGGGCGGCACCGCCCTGGCCGAGGGGCGGGGGGAGGTCCTCACCCCC
This sequence comes from Lawsonibacter sp., assembly GCA_022798855.1. Taxonomy (GTDB): domain Bacteria; phylum Bacillota; class Clostridia; order Oscillospirales; family Oscillospiraceae; genus Lawsonibacter. The sequence goes on from JAAWNI010000124.1 coordinate 1,741, forward strand.
CTGCCCCCCCTGCCCAAGTGCTGGGTGGTGCTGTGCAAGCCGGAGTTCTCCATCTCCACCCCGGCGCTCTTCGCCAAGATCGACAGCGTGCGCCTGCGCTGCCGCCCCGACGCCAAGGGAGCCGTCGCGGCGCTGGAAGCGGGGGACCTGGCGGGGGTGGCCCGGCGGATGTACAACGTCTTTGAGGACGCCCTGCCCGACCGCCAGCGGAACCGGGTGGCCGATCTGAAAAACACCCTGATCCAGTGCGGAGCCCTGGGGGCCAGCATGAGCGGCACCGGCCCCACCGCCTTCGGCCTGTTCGACAGTGAGGACCGGGCCATGGAAGCCCGGGAGAAGCTGGAGGACTTCGGCGGCGAGGTTTTTTTGACCCGGACGGTATAGGGCTTGCTTGAAGCGTGCCGATACGCCCAAACGGGCGGTGCTGTCGGCTGCAGCTGGCAAAAAAATATGAATCAGTGCCTGTATAAAGCAGAAAAGACCCGTCCATACTGTAAGAAACTTACAGTGTGGGCGGGTTTTCCGTCCCAAGGAGGACATATGGACCGGAAACTGAAAAATTGGGAACTGGCGCTGATGTTCGGCGTTTTGGTAGCGGTGGTGGCGGCTGGCTGGCTGGGCCGGGAGCAGCAGGAGCTGGCGGACAGCGTGGTCCGATTCCACGTCATCGCCAACTCGGACAGCGAGGAGGACCAGGCCTTGAAGCTGGCGGTGCGGGACCGGGTGCTGGCCCAGGCGGAGGGGCTCTACCCCGAGGGGGCCACCCTGGAGGAGGCCAGGCTCGCGCTGGAGGGCCATCTCAACCTTCTGGCCGCCGCCGGCCGGGAGGTGGTGGAGGAGCGGGGGTATGACTACCCGGTTTCCGCCCAGCTCACCGACTGCTGGTTCCCCACAAAGGAGTACGAGGGCTTTGCCCTCCCGGCGGGGAATTACACCGCCCTCCGGGTGGTCATCGGGGAGGGCGAGGGACAAAACTGGTGGTGCGTGGCCTTCCCGCCCCTGTGCCTGGGTGCGGCCAGCGAGACGGTGGACCAGGCCCTGGAGGCCGGCCACTTCACCCCGGACCAGGGGGCGCTGGTCACCGGCGACGGCGGGGGCTACGTCCTGAAATTCAAGGCCATGGAGTGGCTGGGCGAGGTCCAGGGATTTTTTGAGAAATAGGGAAGGGGCGGCCGGAGGGGCCGTCCCTTTTTATCTCAGCCCTCCGGTCAGCGCCTGCTCCAGTAGCTCCGGGAGCTTTTCCGGGGCGCAGGCGAAACAGGGGATGTCCAGGGCGGCCACCCGCTGGGCGGTCTGAGCGTCGTAATAGGGCTTGCCGCCGTCGGCGATGGCAAGCAGGACCACCACCGTTGCTCCAGAAGCTTTCAGCTCCTCCAGCCGCCGGAGGAGCGCCGCCCGGTTGCCCCCCTCGTCCAGGTCGGAGATGAGGAAGAACAGGGTCTTGGCCGGGGACTCCACCAGATTCTGGCAGTAGGCGATGGACTTGGCGATATCGGTGCCGCCCCCCATCTGAAAGCCAAAGAGCAGGTCCACCGGGTCGGCGCAGAGAGGGGTCAGGTCCATAATCTGGGTGTCGAAGGCCACCACGCTGGTGCGGACGGCGGACATGGAGGCCAGTACGCAGGCCATCACTGAGGAGTAGAGGATGGACTGGCCCATGGAGCCGCTCTGGTCGATGTCCAGAATAACGTGCCACCGGTTGACCCGGCTGGAGCGGTCGAAAAACCAGACCCGCTCCGGGATGACGGCGCCCAACTCTTTGTTGTAATTCTTCAAATTCCTCCGGATTGTATAGGGAAAATCCAGGGCGGAAGCGGAGGGAAGAGGGGAGTGGGCCCGGCGGTTCAGCGCCGCCGCCACCGCCCGGCGGGTGTCGTGCTCCAGCAGGCGGTTGATCTCCTCCACGATCTTGCGGATGAAGGCCCGGGCGGACTCCTTGGACTTCTTGGGGATCTGGTCCTTGAGCATGAGGAGGGTGGAAGCCAGATTCAGGTCGGGCTCCAGGGTGTCCAGCAGCTCAGGCTCCAGAAGGAGCTGCTTCAAACCTTTGCGCTCGATGGCGTCGTTCTGCACCACCGCCACGATCTCCGGGTCGAAGAGGGACCGCAGGTCCCCCAGCCACTTGGAGAGAAGCGGGGAGGAGGGCCCTTTCCCCGCCCCCCTGCCGGGTTCGCCAAAGCCCTCCCCCGGGCCGCCGTAGATGGCCCCCAGGGCGGAGTCCATGAGAAGCTCTTCCTGGGACAGCCCGCCGCCCCCCATGCCGGAAAAGGACTCCTCCGTCTCCGCGCCCAGAATCAGCCGCCAGCGGGAGAGTTGTTGTGTTTGGGACATACACTTTCCTCCTTGATCGGGGAATCCCCCCGTCCCCTTTGGGGACACCCCCCTTTAACAAGGGGGGCTAGAGGGGACGCAGCGTAAAGCCTCCCTTGTTAAAGGGAGGGGGACCATGCCGTAAGGCATGGTGGAGGGATTCTCTCAAATATCATCAAAGTCGAAGTCGGACAGGCTGTCCAGCACGGCCTGTTCGGCTTCCGTCGTGTCGTTCATCAGCAGCTCCGCCGCCTGCTGGGGGCTGACGCCCCAGATTTCCCCCAGATTCTCGGCGATGTCGTTCTTCTCATTGGGGGAGAAATCGGCGAAGGCCCGGCGGAGGAAGACCAGCGCCCGGCGGAACATCTCATCGTCCAGGCCGGAGAGGTAGCCGTCCAGCTGCCGCCACAGGGACAGCCGGGCGATGAGGGCGCGGCGGTTCTTCCCCGCCAGCCCCTCGAACCACCCCGCCCCCAGGTCGGCGGGGACGCCGGGGGACAGCCGCCGGGCCACCTCCCGGGCGAGGAGGCCCTCATCCGCTTCCCCCCGCTCCAGAAGGATGGCCATGGCGAAGCCGGAACACCGGGTGTTCAGGTCGTCCCGGTCGGAGACGCGGGCCAGCAGGTCCAGCCACCGGTCCTTCTCCAGAAAATCATGGCTGAGCTGTAAAGCGTTCAGCCTGTCCATGGCAAGGGCCACAGCGGGCGCGGCCTTGGCGTCGCAGGCGCAGGCCCCCTCCAGGGTGAGACAGGCCCGCAGGTACAGCTGCTCCACAAGGGGGGCCACCGGCCGGGGGTCGAAGCGGCGCAAATCGCCGTACCGCACCACCAGGCTGAGCCGCTGGGCCGTCTCGGCCACGTCGGCCAGGGCGGCCTCGTCCACGCTCAGCCCCTGGAGCACCGACAGGGCGTGCCCAGCGGCGGCGGGCATCCCGCACAGGAAGGCGTCCTGAAAGATGGACGCGGCTTCTGAGATAGAGGTGCTGTTGTCCGCCCGTTCTTTCAGGGCGAAGGCCGCCGCCCCCTGGATGGAGTCCCCCATGAGGGCGGATTCCACGATCTCGATCTCCGCTTCCGGGGTCCAGCGCAGCTCCCAGTACTCCCCCCAGTTGGCCCCCTCCTGCCGGGAGGGGAGGAGGGCGGCGAAATGGATTCCCAGCACCCGCAGGCGGTGGAGGAAGAAGGACCGGCGCAGATCGGCCAGAGCGGCCGCCTCCGACTTTACGTTCAGCTTTTCCCGCAGGTCCAGGTCCAGCCGCTGGAGCTGGGCGGTGCGGAATTTCTCCAGCCGCAGCTCTTTGAGCTGCCGGTAGAAGTCCTCCTGCACGCTGGTGCGGGCCACCCCCTGGGGGAGGAAGCCGATGGTTTTGCCGATCTCGGTGTCCGCCGCCGCCAGGGCCAGCTCGGAGAACTGCCCGTGCCCCATGGCGGCCACGGAGGCGTCCCGCAGGTCTGACAAGGTTGGGTGCTTGCCCCCCCGCATGGCGCAGAGCGTCCGGGCCAGCCGGACGGACTCGATCACCTCGGCGGAGGACACCAGATTGCCCGCCTTCCGGTGGGCGGCGGCCAGCCGGGTGAGGTAGAGGGCGGGGGCTTCCGACAGCCCCTTGCCGTTCATGGACTCCCACAGCAGCTCAAAGTAGGCCGGGGCCTTGTTGCCCGCCCCGTAGCCCGACCGGGTGGTGAGCCGGTAGTAGGAGTAGGGCATCAGGGTGGCCAGGGCGCCGGCCCGGGGCAGGCGCTGTTCCTCCTCGGCGGCCATGGGGGCGTTTCCCTCCAGGCCCGCCACGTGGAAGGCTCCGCAGACACAGAAGATTTTTTCCGCCGGAACGCCGCTGTCGATGGCCTGGCAGATCACCCGCTTCATATAGGCTTCCCGCACCACTGTCTCGGCGGCGCGGCGGGGGCCGTCCTCTGTGGCCTGCCGCAGGTGATTGCCAAAGGTATTACAGGCAGCTTGATATTCCTCAAAGTTTTCGATCTGCTCGAAATTCCGCTCCCAGAAGGTGTCGTGGCTTTCGCCGGTGAGCATCTCCAGGCGCTTGTAGACCGATTCAGTGGTTTGGGCAGGGTCCTCTGTGTAGGGGCGGATATCATCCGCCCGTTCCTTGGCGTTCCCGGGGATATCCTGCGGGCGGATATTATCCGCCCCTACAGGTGCGTCGGAGTCCTTCTCCTGCGGCGCGCCGGGGTCGTCGCGCCCTACAGACGTTTCCTCCGCTTCCCGGAAGGCCAGAAACACCGACGAGGGCAAATCCATAAACCGGCACTCCACCCCGTGCTCATGGGCCCAGAGGATGGCCTGGACCTCTGGGGAGTAGATGGCGAAAGGCCACAGCACGGTTTGCACCGGCGGCGTCTTGGTGTAGGCCAGGATGGCGGCGGGGAATTTTGTCTCTGGGTGGCACAGCCACTCCATCTGGCCGTTCAGGTCGCTGGGGCCCTCCACCAGCACCAGCCGGGGCTGGGCCTGATCCAGCGCCCGCCGCAGGTGGAAGGCCGCCGCCGGGGACAGGTGGCGCACCCCGAAAAATGTCGGCGTTTTCATTTTCCGTTCAGCTCCCGGCAGGCCCGGTAGAGGGGCA
>JAAWNI010000125.1 GCA_022798855.1 Lawsonibacter sp.
CACGTGCTCACCCACACCTCCCAGGGGGCCATCGGCATGACCACCCGGACGGGGGACTCGCTGAAAAGCTTCCAGAGCACCATTCTGGCCCAGCGCCAGCTGACCAACCTGGGGATCATGAAGTCCCCCGGCACCGGCAGCATGATCCTGTCCATGTACTACCCCATCTTTGAGGGGCAGCGGTGCATCGGCTACGTGGGGGCGGGGGTCTACGCCAGCCACCTGATGGATTCACTGCTGAATTTGAACATCAAGGGCCTGCCCGACAGCGAGTACGTGTTCCTGAACGTGGACACGGGGGTGTACCTCTACCACAAGGACGAGGCGCTGCTGAATACCGAAACTGCCGACGCCGGGTATAAGGAGATCATCGCCCGCATCCAGGCGGACGGCTCCACCCAGGCGGGCACCCACTCCTACCGGGACGAGGACGGCGGCAAGCAGCTGGTGGTCTATAAGTACCTGAAGGACCGGGGCTGGGTCTTCATGGTGCGGGACAGCGTGTCTGAGGTCTATGGCTCCGTCATGGCGGTGCGCCTGATCGTGGGCGCGCTGTGCGCGGTGATGGCCGTGGCCGTCATCTTCATCACCCTGCTGATCCTGCGCCGGGAGGGCCGGGAGCTCATGGTGGTGGAGCGGGCCATCGGCCGGCTGGGCGACCTGAACCTCTCCGCCGACCAGGAGCTGGAGGCCTTCTACGGCCGGTCGGACGAGATCGGCATGATCGCCCGGACCACCCACCGGGTCTGCGGCTGCCTGCGGCAGACCATTGACGATGTGGGCCGCATCCTGGGGGAGATGGCCGGCGGCAACCTGTCCGTGGACGTGACCCAGAACGAGTCCTATTACATCGGCGACTTCCGGGCCCTGTCCGAGAGCCTGAAATCCATCCGGGCCAACCTGACCAACGTGATCCGGGACATCTCCCAGGTGGCCCGGCAGGTGGACTCCAGCGCCGACCGGGTATCCACCGGCGCCCAGGCCCTCTCCCAGGGGACGCTGGAGCAGGCCGCTTCCATCGACGGGCTGGTGGCCAATGTGAGCACCATCACCACGCAGATACAGACCAGCACCGTGCGCTGCGGCGACGCCACCGACCTGGTGCGCAAGGCCACCGGCTACGCCGCCGAAGCCGACACCAAGATGGAGCAGCTCACCGAAGCCACCCAGAACATCGACCGCTCCTCCGCCCAGATCGGCACCATCATCAAGACCATTGAGGACATCGCCTTCCAGACCAACATTCTGGCCCTGAACGCCGCCGTGGAAGCCGCCCGGGCGGGCAGCGCCGGCAAGGGCTTCTCGGTGGTGGCCGACGAGGTCCGGAACCTGGCGGCCAAGTCCGCCGAAGCCGCCCAGAACACCAACAGCCTGATCAACCGCTCCATCCAGGACGTGAAATCGGGGACGGAGTCCACCGATCTGGCCGTCTCCGCCATGCGGGTGATCGACGACTGCATCCAGTCGATCAAGGAGCTGATGGACGAGATCGCCGCCGCCAGCGTCCAGCAGTCGGAGATGATCGTCCTGGTGGAGAACGGCATCAGGGAGATCTCCGCCGTGGTCCAGACCAACTCCTCCGCCGCGGAGAAGAGCGCGGCAGTCTCCATGGAGCTGTCCAACCAGGCCCGGACCCTGAACAGCCTTATCAGCCGGTTCCGCATCGCGTAAATACCTGAATATCAGCAGAAAGCCGGGGAGGAATCACTTGGATTCCTCCCCGGCTCTTAGGCTTTGTCCGGATTCAGCTCCATATTCCAGGGCAGGTTGTAGGGGCTGTCCGCCCGGCGGCGGATGGTCCAGTAGATGTCCGCCCGCTGCTGGACGGCGGCCAGGTCGGAGGGGCTCTGGCCCCCGGAGAGCCGCCAGGCGGAGAAGCCGTCCAGGAAGCCCTGGCAGAGCTCCTCCCAGGACTGGAAGTCCTTCTGCATGATCCGGCCCACGGCGCAGGACCGGCGGATGCACTCCTCCCGGCTGCACCAGCCGATCAGGTAGGCGCACCCCAGCAGCTGCATGGAGCGGCACAGCTCCCAGGCCAGGCCGGCCTGGCTGTCGCAGTTTTGATAGCCTGGGCCCTCGCTCATGTACTCCACCGTCTCCAGCAGGTCCTTGTAGCTGTTGATGTCCCAGCTCTCCGACAGCATCTCCTTCTCCGCCCGGACCGTCTCCCCTGTTTTGGGCAGAGCGCCGATATAGAAGGGGTGCTTCTGGGCGGCTTCCGGGTCCCGGAGGTACAGCCCGGCGAAGAACTGGGCCCAGATGGCGTAGGTCCCCGTCAGCCACAGCTCCAGGTCGCTGCGGGTGCGGGTAGCCTCCATATTCTTCTCGCCCCGCTTGCGCAGTAGTTTCAGTACGAGGAATTGCAGCACCGCCAGCAGGGCCATGCAGGCGAAGGTGGCGCCCATCTGGTATTTTTCCACAAAGTGTTCCCGGTCCAGCTCGTCGTCCCCGTGGTTGCCCAGCATGTCCCCGTAGTGGCTGATATCCGCCAGATTCGGGGCTTCCCGGGCCAGGATGGCCCTGCTCTGCTCAGACGGCTCCCAGGAACGCCAGACGCCGATGGGGGACCCCCAGTAGTCCCGGTCCGGGTCATACTCATAGGCGTCCAGGTTGTACTGGATGAGGATCTGCTCGCCGCTCTGGAGGGTGAAGAACCAGTAAAAGCTGCCGTCCAGGGAGACGCCGCCCTCGGAGTCCTGCCAGTCGGTCTGGACCCGCTCCACCCGGAACTTGTCCAGAGACTCCATGTCGGCGATGGAGCGGGCCACCGGGGTGTCCGCTTGGGCGGAAGCCCCGATGCCGCCGGGGCCCAGGTCCATGCGGCTGTAGTAGGCGTTCCAGCCCGGGCCGGACAGAAACCACACCGGCAGCCACACGGACAGTGCAAGGGTGGCGGTGAGCTGAATGGCCAATCTGTTCTTTCGCAGAAAATTCACGGCGATTCCTCACTTCCTGATAATCTGTATGTACCTGGGCATGGACTCCCAGCTGGTTTGAAAGCTGTCCCCGTTGTGGAGCTGGATGGATTTCATATCCAGGCTGAACTCCTCCGCCGGCAGGCTGGCCAGGTACATGCCCTCGAAGAGGTACTGGCGCGCCGCCTCCCCGGTGGCCTTGTCCACGCCGCTGACCAGAAAGCAGGTGCTCCGGTCCAGCTCCACGGCCCCCTGGGGCACCAGCTCATAGGCCGCGCCGCCGAAGTCCTCCCGGGCCAGGCCGCTCTCCTCCACGATATAGGCGCACAGGCTGGCCCCCGCTTCGTTCTGGTAGTAGTCCAGCAGGCGTGGGGCGTCGAAGGGGGTGTCGGAGGTGTAGGTGTAGTAGGCCAGGTTGTATATGCCCAGCCGCAGGGTGTACTCCGGCCGGCACGTTTGATACCAGTCCTCCCCCTCCAGCGACTCCATCAGCGCCCCCAGGGCGGCCACCCCCTCCTCATTGTCCCAGAGGGGCGCCCGGAAGAAATATCCGCCGGGGGAGCCGCCGTAGATGTTGGGGACGCCGCCCTCCTCCAGCTCGATCATATCCCACTTCCACTGTTCAGCGAAGTCCTTCAGCGCCCGGGTCAGCACCACGTTGCCGTAGTTGGTGGCGTAGCCCCGCTGGCCCGCCGCCAGGTCCCGCTCCCCGTCGGGCCAGGCCAGAAAGACCAGGTTGGGGTCATCCCAGGGGGAGAAGAGGTTTTCGTAGTTCCGCCCCTCCTGGAGGGATTCCATCCGCCGCCCCAGGTCCTCCTCCAGGTACTGGCACATCAGGGCCTGGGCCTGCCGGGCGGGGGCCTGCCGCACCTCCTGGATCTGGTGGAGGGCCAGGGGCAGCCCCGCGAAGAGAAGGAGGAGGAGCGCGGCGATCCGCACGGACCAGCGCTTGTGCAGGGGCTTTTTCTCTCTGGGCGCGGGGGGAGCCGGGGGAGGGGGGGCCTGATAGGCCGTGCCGGTCAGCGGCTCCACAAGGCCCTGCCACACGTCCGGGACCACCAGCTTCCGCAGGCCGAAGACCTGGGCCATCTCCTGCTTCACCGGCTCCTCCAGGTCGGGGGTCCGGCGCAGCAGCTCCTCCAGGGCGGCCACGAACGCCTCGTCCCCCTTGACGGAGAAGAAAACGCCGCTGTGGAGGAAGAACACCCAATCCCGCAGGGGCGCGCGGCTGTCCAGCAGCTCCTCCAGGCTGGTCAGCGCCGCTTCGATGCGGGCGAAGCGCCACTCCAGCCGCCGGTTTTCCTCCTCCGAGCCGGGGTGGTGCTTGGCGAAGAACCGCTCCCGCCGCTCCGCCGACTGGCGCTCCCGCTCCTCGGCCCGCCGCTGGGCCTCCTGGAGGAATATCTGCTCGTAGTTCCAGCCCTCCTCCGCTTTCTGGGGGGCTTCCTGGGGCTGGGGGATGTCCATGGCGGAGGGCCGCTCCTCCGGACGGGGGGCCTGGGGCTCCGAAAGGCTTCCGCCCTTCCGGGCGGCGCGGCGGGCCTGCTGATAGGCTTCGTGGAGCCGCTGAAAGCCCTCGGGGTCCTCCTCCGGGTGGGTGGTTTTCAGCCGCTCGGCATAGGCCCGGCGCACCGCCGCCAGATCGGAGGGGCCGGGCAGCCCCAGTTCGCTCCAAGGCCAGTTCATGGCAGCTCCTCCTCTCCGCCGTCCTCCATGTGGAAGCCGTCAAACTCCATATCCTGAAATACGTCTTCGCCCATCCAGGCCTCGGCCTGGTCCAGGAACCTGCGCATCACCCGGGACGCCTTGCCCGCCAGGATTGGGTCCTGGCTGTTCAGGACGTTTTGATACCACTCCAGACGCCGGAACACCTCCCCGCGCAGGCGGCCCACGGAGGCCACATAGAGCCGCTCCGCCCGGGCGATGAGGGCCCGGGGGACCTCCTGCTCCCGGGGGTGCATCTTCAGGGCGGACAGCTCCTGGAGCCGCCGCTCCGCCTCCTGGTCGCTCATGGAGTCGTTTTTGATGACCAGCCGCTGGGGCTTTTCCGAGCCGGTGGCCGCTTCCACCTCCAGCAGGCCGTTGATGTCGTAAGTAAACCGCACCCGCACCGGCTGGCGGCCCTGCTTGCTCCTGGGCACCGCAGCCCGGAGCCTGCCTAAAAAGGTGTTGTCCCGGCAGTAGAGGTTTTCCCCCTGGTAGACCTCGATCATTACCTCCTCCTGGCCCTCGTAGGCGGTGGAGAAGACGTCCTCCCGGCTGGAGGGCAGGACGCAGTTGCGCTCGATGAGGGAGGACATGACCGGCTGCTCCGGGTCGGCCGTGTTCAGGACGGCCACCCCCAGGGTGAAGGGGCACACGTCGGTGAGCACCAGCTCCCGCAAATCGGCCGCCCGGGACTTCATGCCGGCGCAGATGCCCGCCCCCAGGGCGATGGCGGTGTCGGGCCGGCTGTCCTCGGCGGGCTTCCGGCCCAGAAGCCGGGAGATGTACTGCCGGACGGCGGGCATATGGCTGGACCCACCCACCATCACCAGCTCGTCCAACTCGTCCATGGACATCTCCGCGTCCAGGAACACCCGCTTGGCGGGGGCGGCCATCCGCTGGAACAGCCCGGCGCAGGAGGAGATCATCCACTCGTTGGTCAGCTCCAGGGAAGCCATGGCCCCCTCGTGCTCCACCACCATCAGCACCGGCTCACGGGTGGTCAGGGCGATCTTGCAGCTCTCCGCCTGGCGCACCAGCAGCTCCTGGCGCTGGCGGGACAGGGCGTCGAAGTCGATGCCCGCCTCCCGGCAGAAGGCCCTGGCGATGGCGGCGTCGAAGTCGGTGCCCCCCAGGCGGTTGTCCCCGCTGACGGCGGTGACGCTGACCACGTTCTCAAACCGCTCCACCAGGGAGACGTCCAGCGTGCCGCCCCCCAGGTCGAAGACCAGGCAGACCTTGTCCTGGTCCCCCTCGGAGATGTGGGCGGCCACAGCGGCGGCGGAGGGCTCGTTGACCAGCCGCTCCACCCGCAGGCCGGCCAGGGCGCCGGCCCGCTTGGTGGCGGAGCGCTGGGGCTCGGCGAAGTAGGCGGGGACGCTGATCACCGCTTCGGTGACCGGCTCACCCAGATAGGCCTCCGCGTCCTGCCGCAGGCTGCGGAGCACCAGGGCGGAGAGCTCCTCCGGCTTGAACTGCCTGCCCCCCAGATGAAAGACCTTGTCCGTGCCCATGAACCGCTTGAAGCGGGCGGCGGTCCGGTCCGGGTGGGAGATGAGCCGGTCCCTGGCGGCCTGCCCCACCAGAATGGAGCCGTCTTCGTCTATGCTGACGGCGCTGGGCGTGAGGAACTCTCCGGCGGCGTTGGGGATCAGGCGGCACTGGCCGTCACGCCAGACCGACGCCAGGGAATTGGTGGTGCCCAGATCAATGCCTATAATTGCCATAGCGCGTATCCTCCTCGGTGCAGAGTGCCCGCCTGAAACGGGCGGCGTGTGTGGTCCATCATACCACGGATCAACAAGATTTTCAAGGTGCGCCCCGCACCGGGGAGCGATTTAGAACCTGTATTCATAACCGAAAATTCTGGATAGCCGAGGAATTTCTCTGCCATACAAGGCAAATTTTTGCGGGAATACTGGATGTATTTCAAGAAAATTTAACGCAGTATGGCTGAGAAAGACCCGGCTGGACGGTGTC
>JAAWNI010000126.1 GCA_022798855.1 Lawsonibacter sp.
GCAAAATTAGACATTTTTACCTCCAGGCCTTTGACACGCTGATAATCGTGGCCGGTTTCCAAAAGCAGACAGAATGTAATGCGTCCGCAAGGTCTATGCGGATTTGGGCGGGCGGCCACAGGCCGCCCCTACATCCGCTCATCCTTCCGGCCCATCAGGTAGTCCAAGCTGACGCCGAAATAGTCGGCCAAAAAGACCAGGCCTGGAACGGTTGGATAATTTTCAGCGTACTCATATTGCTGATAGCTCCTCATTTTCAGCCCGCATATTTCCGCCATTTCCTTCTGTTTCAGTCCCCGCTCCTTGCGCAGTTCACGAATTCTCTCGGCAAAATTAGACATTTTTACCTCCAGGCCTTTGACATGCTGATAATCGTGGCCGGTTTCCAAAAGCAGACACAATGTAACGCGCCCGCTCATAAGGTACATGCGGGTTTGGGCGGGCGGCCACAGGCCGCCCCTACGTCCGCTCGTCCTTCCGACCCATCAGGTAGTCCAGGCTGACGCCGAAATAGTCAGCCAAAAAGACCAGCCCGGGGACCTCGGGATAGCCGTCGCCGTGCTCATAATATTGATAGCTGCGCACATTTAAGCCGCAAATTTTTGCCATCTCCGTCTGTTTCAACCCACGTTCTTTACGCAATTCTCTTATACGTTCCGCAAAAGTTGCCATATTTCCTCCAAAACACTTGACATGTGGTTAAACCTCTCCTATAATAAAGATGTGGTCAAACCTCATGTAAAGGAGTTGCTTATCATGAATGAAATTCTCACCACATTGTTCCTGAGCAATCCCTATCTTCCCGGACAGGTCTGCGATTTCTGCAACCAGCTCCCGGAATTCCGGAAGGCGGAGCAGGACTACAACGCCGCCGCCGCGAAGCTGCGGGCACAGCTGGGAAACGAAAAATTTGACGAATTTGAGGAAATCCTCAACTGGCACCTCGCCCAATACGCTCATGCCTATTATCTCTTTGGATTGGGCCTGCGTCAAGAGGTGCTTTCCGCCCTGGGCCAGGCGGGGTAGGGCGGAATCCCCCCGCCACCGGGTTTCACCCGGCGCCCCCCCTTTAGCAAGGGGGGCTTGGGTGCTTGAAGGCCCCGGTCCTGCTCCAAAGGCCCCCTTGCCAAAGGGGGCTGGCACGGCGCAGCCGTGACTGGGGGATTCAAACTTTACGTTCAAAACGCCGGCAGGACCTCCACCAGCAGCAGCAGCATGGGGGCGGCGAATGTGGTGGAATCAAAGCGGTCCATCATTCCGCCGTGCCCGGGGAGGAGGGTGCCGTAGTCCTTCACCCCGCACTGGCGCTTAATCAGGGAGAAGGACAAGTCGCCAATCTCGGTGATGACGCTGCCCAGCAGGCCATAGAGGGCCATCACAGGCAGGCGGACCTCGATCCCGCCGAAATACTCCACCAGCAGGCCGTAGAGCAGCATAAACAGACAGCCGGACAGGATGCCGCCTATGTAGCCCTCCAGGGACTTATTGGGGCTGACCTGCGTGATGCCCCGGTGTTTTCCCAGGAAAACCCCGAAGAAGTAGGCCCCGATATCGGTGGTAAAGGCGCTGATGACGGGCAGGAGCACATAAAACTGCCCGTTGTCAAACCGCTTGAGCTGAACCAGGGCGGACAGGAACAGGGGGATGCCCACGCCGCCGAACAGGCACACGATGATGTGCTCAAAGGGGATTTCCCGCTCGGTGCCGTAGCGGCCCAGGGCCGGGAGGAACAGGGCGGCCATCAGCACAATGGCCACCGCCCGGGCGGTCCAGCTGCCAAAGCCGTATGCGTGGCCCAAGGGGATCAGGGCGGCGGCCAGGGCGGTAAAAATATACATTCCGTTGTGGTGGGCCACCTTGGCGCACCGCAACAGCTCAAAGGAAGCCATTCCCGCGATGCAGGCCACCACCACCGCCAGGGCGGCGGGGGGCAGGAGGAACAGGGCGGCCAGGAAGGCCGGCCCCAGGGCCACGCCCACAATGATCCGTGTTACCAACTCACACACCTCCAAACCGGCGGTCACGGTTCTGATAGGAAGCGATGGCCCGGTGGAGCTCTGATTTAGAGAAGTCGGGCCACAGCACATCGGTAATATAGAACTCCGAATAAGCCGCCTGCCACAGCAGGAAATTAGACAGCCGCAGCTCCCCGCTGGTGCGGATGATCAGGTCGGGGTCGGGGACCCCGTTGGAGTAGAGATAGCCGCCAAACTGCTCCGCCGACAGGTGGTTGGGGTCCGCCTTCCCCTGGGCGCAGTCCAGGGCGAAGGCCCGCGCCGCCCGGAGGAGCTCGTCCCGGCCGCCGTAGTTCAGGCAGATGTTCACCTGGCAGCCCTCGTAGTGCTTCGATATCTCCCGGGTGCGCTGGCACAGCTCCCGCAGCTCCGGGGACAGGGGGGACAGGTCGCCGAAAAACTCCATCTTGACCCGGTCCCGCTCCATCCGGCCGATGGCCTCCAGCAGGTACTTTTTCAGCAGCCCCATAATGGCCCCCACCTCCTCCTCCGGCCTTTTCCAGTTCTCGGAGGAGAAGGCGTAGACGGTGAGGTAGTCCAACCCGATGTCCTTGCAGTAGGTGGCGATGGCGCGGAATGTCTCCGCCCCGGCGGCGTGGCCCGCCGTGCGTGGCAGGCCACGCTTTTTCGCCCAGCGGCCGTTGCCGTCCATAATAATAGCGATATGCCGGGGCAGGCGGGAAAAGTCCACCTCCGCCTGGGAGGGCTCCGTTTTTTTCGAGAAGAGGGCCATTGCGGTCGCTCCTTTTTGTGTTTCAATGCAACAGTCGTGGGTGTAGGGCGCGACGACTCGGCGCGCCGGGGTCGTCGCGCCCTACATATTTAGAACCAGTATTCCTGCAAAAATTTGCCTTGTATGGCAGAGAAATCCCTCGGCTATCCAGAATTTTCGGTTATGAATACAGGTACTGGAAAGGGACCGCCGTCCGGCGGCCCCTTCTCCATACAGCCGGCTTACACCGCCATAAGCTCCTTTTCCTTTTTGGCGGTCAGCTCGTCGATGTCCTTGCACCGCTTATCGGTCAGGTCCTGGAGCTCCTTTTCCAGCTTCTTCTGGTCATCCTCGGTGAGCTCGGACTTCTTGGTCTTTTTCTTGATGTCGTCCATGGCGTCCCGGCGGATATTTCTCAAGGCCACCTTGCCCTCCTCGCCGTACTTGCGCACCTGCTTGGTGAGCTCCTTGCGCCGCTCCTCTGTGAGCTGGGGGAAGGACAGGCGGATCACCCGGCCGTCGTTCTGGGGGTTGATGCCCAGGTCGGAGGTCTGGATAGCCTTCTCAATGGCCTTGAGAAGGGACATGTCATAGGGCTGGATGGTCAGGGTGCGGGGGTCGGGGGAGCCGATGTTGGCCACCTGGTTCAGGGGGGTGGGGGCGCCGTAGTACTCCACGGTGATCCGGTCCAGCACGCCGGCGTTGGCCCGGCCCGCCCGGACGGAGGCGAAATTGGACTTGACTACCTCGATGGTCTTCAACATTCTCTCATCATAGCTTACGATCTCAGGGCTCATGGTCAGTACTTCCTTTCCTCACGTTTATTTTTCCTGCAATTTTGCGCGGGGCGCGCCGGGGCCGTCCCGCAAGTATTTCACTCAAAAATCCACAATCGTGCCGATCTCCTCGCCCATGACCACCCGGTAGATGTTCTCCGGGTCCTTGAGGGCAAAGAGGAGGACGGGGATCTTGTTGTCCATGGACAGGGATGTGGCGGTGGTATCCATCACAGCCAGGTGCTGGGCCAGCACCTCGTCGTAAGATATCTTGCTGTACTTCTTGGCCGTGGGGTCCTTCTTGGGGTCGGCGGAGTAGACGCCGTCGATGTTCTTGGCCAGGAGGATGACGTCGGCGTCAATCTCGGCGGCCCTCAGCACAGCGGCGGTGTCGGTGGAGAAGAAGGGGTTTCCGGTGCCGCAGCCGAAGATGACCACCCGGCCCTTCTCCAGGTGGCGGATGGCCTTGGAGCGGATGTAGGGCTCGGCCATGGCCTGCATGACGATGGCGGTCTGTACCCGGACCTCCACCCCCTTCTGCTCCAGCACGTCGGCCACGGCCAGGGCGTTGATGGCGGTGGCCAGCATGCCCATGTGGTCGGCCCGGACCCGCTCCATGGAGTCGCCGCCGTCCTTGAGTCCGCGCCAGAAGTTGCCGCCGCCCACCACGACGCCCACCTGGACCCCCGCGGCCACGCATTGCTTGATCACGTCGCATACGCTCTCAATCACTTTAAAGTCCAAGCCCCGGGAGGCCTCTCCCGCCAGAGCTTCCCCGCTGATTTTTAAAAGTACCCGTTTGTATTTTGGCTGAGCCATTCAAACCACTCCCGTTCTTTTTCTCAGCCCTATTTTAATATAATTTTTACCGTTTGCATAGAGGGTAAGACAAACTTTTTCAAATTGTCCACAATTCGCCGAACCGATCCCTCTGTAGGCCCCTTTCCGCCACGCCCTGTCCGGCTGATTTTGTTAAAAATTAGGAGATTGGATGCACCCATCTATGCACCCCAATTATTCTTGTTTCCCTTGCCCCTGTTTTGTCAGGCTTTGCTGCATGGAAAAACCCCGGAACCGTTGGAGTTCTAGTGATAAGGAACTATATGGCAATTATCCTTAGCTGACAGTTAGTAGTGCAGAACACAAGGGCGGCTAAAATTCACAGCCGTCTGCGGGATTTAGACGGCTATGTAGAGTCGGGGCAGGGGGGTAATTACGTCTGCCAACCGGGACAAAAAAAGAGCGCCGTTTCATTCAGGGAATGATTCGGCGCTCTATGTATGGCTGAAATATAAACAGTATTCAGTTATGACAAATCAAGTCAAATCAGGAGAAAAATACAGATTGATTTTTCGACATCGGGGGCCTTTAGAGAGGGTGATAGCCGCCCATGACGGCCTGCCCTAAGACCAGGCCCAAATCGACTTCTTTTGCTCTGTCAGTTAGCCCATTTTTTAACCCAAAAGGGCCGGTTAGCCCATATTTAACCCCAAAAAACAGGGTCAAATTGGGTCAAATCAGGCCAAATTTGGGCAAAGGCTTTCAAAGGTTTTCAAAAGAAAAAACCCCGAAAAATCGAATTTTCCAGGGTTTTTGAGCGTTTTTAGATATAAAATCAACGCTTGCTGAACTGGGGCGCGCGGCGGGCGGCCTTGAGGCCGTACTTCTTGCGCTCCTTCATTCTGGGGTCGCGGGTGAGGAACCCAGCTGCCTTCAGGGCGGGGCGGTACTCCTCGTTAGCCAGCAGCAGGGCGCGGGCAATGCCGTGGCGGATGGCACCGGCCTGGCCGGTGACGCCGCCGCCGGTGACGGTGGCCACCACGTCCACCTTGCCCACCTGCTCAGTGGTGACCAGGGGCTGGCGGACGATGAGCTTCAAGGTTTCCAGGCCGAAATAGTCGTCGATGCTGCGGCCATTGATGGTAATCGCGCCGGTGCCGTTCTCAAACAGATGGACGCGGGCCACGGAGGACTTCCGGCGGCCGGTACCATAGAAATAAGGCTTCTTGCTCTTATACATACTCTAAATCCTCCTTACTCGGCGTCCCAGAGCTCAGGCTTCTGGGCGGAGTGGTTGTGCTCACCGCCGCGATAGATGTGCAGGCGGGTCAGGGCGTCACGGGACAGGCTGTTCTTAGGCATCATGCCCTTGACGGCCAGCTTCATAGCCAGCTCGGGCTTGGTCTGCATCAGGGTGCGGTACTTAGTCTCTTTCAGACCGCCCACCCAGCCGGAGTGGGTGCGGTAGTACTTCTGATCCAGCTTCTTGCCGGTGAGGACGGCCTTCTCGGCGTTGATGATGATAACGCAGTCGCCGCAGTCGGCGTTGGGGGTAAACTCGGGCTTGCGCTTGCCCCGCAGCAGGTCGGCGGCGATGACAGCGGTCTTGCCCATGGGCTTGCCAGCGGCGTCGATGACGTACCACTTCCGCTGGGTGCCGCCCATTTTGGCCATGAACGTGGACATAGGTGAAACCTCCAATTTCCTTTACATTTATGTGAAAAATGCTCTGTTACAAACATTTTGCCCCGAAATCTTGGGGACGGAGCGTGTTGTATTATAGTACGGGGGCGGCTGGGTGTCAACGGTTTTTTCAAGAAATTTTAAGAAAAACTTTTATATCTCCTGTTTTCTCCTGATAGCTCTTGAATACTTCTGATATCTCAGCTTTGATTTTTGTTTTTGCTTGTGGAAAGCAGAGGGGTTTATCGTAAATATGTTTTGAACAGCGGCGGCTCCTGCTAAAAAACATCCCTTTTCAGATTGGTGTTGCCAAAAGCCACTTCGTCAAACCGTGCGTCAAAATATCCAAAGTGGGCAGCCATCCACTGGTGGATGACTGCCCACTAAACCGGAAGTTATATCATCACAGACGACAAAGCATAATATATTCTTCCTCATTTTCGCCTACAATTTCAAATCCTGTTTTTTGATACATTCTC
>JAAWNI010000127.1 GCA_022798855.1 Lawsonibacter sp.
GTAACTGCGTTGACGCAGGCCCGCCGGATCAGTTTGGATTGAAAAGCAAGGTATTCGTCCTTTCGATCAGCTTTCAATTTTATACCCTACCCCCCATATCGTCTTGATAAATCTGGGCTTGTCCATGCTGTCCCCCAGCTTTTCCCGCAGATGGCGGATGTGGACGGTGATGGTGTTGTTGGCTTTGCTGTAATACTCGTCCTGCCAGATTTTGTGAAACAGTTCCTCCGAGCTGACCACATTCCCGGCGTTCTCCAAAAGGGTGCGCAGGATGGAAAACTCCGTAGGTGTCAGCACCAGCGGTTTTTCGTCCAGGATACAGGTGTGCGCCTTGACATTCATGGTCAATTCACCGCAGATGATAGTGTCCGTCTGGACGTTATAGGGTGCTTCACCACTGTCGGAACGGGCTGGATTGTACCTGTGATACCGGCGCAGTTGGGATTTCACCCTGGCCATCAGCTCCAGAGGGCGAAAAGGCTTGGTTACATAGTCGTCAGCCCCCAATGTCAATCCGGCAATTTTGTCCGTTTCTTCATCTTTGGCTGTCAGCATGATAATAGGCCAGGTGTGCTTTTCCCGTATCTTTTGGCACAGCGCAAAGCCGCCTATTTCCGGCATCATCACATCAAGAATGGCAAGGTCAAACTCCGTGGTGTTGATACACGCAAGGGCTTCCGTTGCCGAGTAGAACTTGAATACTGTATAATTCTCGCCGGTCAGATAGGCTTCAATCAGGTCGGCAATTTCGGCTTCGTCATCTACAACTAAAATCCTGTCAGCCATTTCACTTACCTCTTTCCTGTGGTGAATTTTAATTATTATATCAGATTTTCTTTTGCAACTCCTTGTTTTTTCAATGATAATTCATTAAGAATTTCCTAACATTAAAGGGCTCCATCAGATTATACAATACCAAATGTGCAAAAAAAGAAAGGCATTACGAAAAGCAGCGGGGCAAATTCCTCAGTAAAATAAAGAATTTGCCCCGCCATTCTTCACATAAAAAACACTTTTACTCCGCCCACGCTCTCTTCTATCCAACTGATTTAAGAAGATTTCCACCGAATCAAACGGCGCGGGGGCAAGTAGTTTACATAAAATCCACCAATAAATAGACGCAAAAAAAGTTTTGCACATTTTCCACAGGTTTATCCACATGGAGCTGTGGAAAACTCAGTCCCCACCGAACGGCCGCAAGGGACAACCGCCAAAAACGGGCTCAATTTTCTCAAACTAAAGCGCGGACAGGCGACATAATAAATCAGGAACCGCCCAAGCGCTTTATCTGACAGTCAGCGCACCGGACAAAATGTCCTCCCGGGACAACCCCTCCCCCTCCGGGAGCCTCACCTGGATGATGTTCCAGACATTTCTGTTGTGCTGCTCCCGGTTTGCCACGTGGCAGTACCGGACGGAAAAGCGGTGGATAGGGCAGGCCGGGGACAGGGCCTCATAGGCCCGCATGGCCTCATCCGCCATTTTTTCCCGCATGGCAGCCTCGTCGGGGACGGGCGTGTCCGCGCTGTCGAAAAAGTCCACGACCACTGTGATTTGGGGCTGGTCCGGGGTCTTCGCCGGCCAACGGGCGCTCCAATAGACATGATACTCGCCGGAGTTATGCAGTCCATTGTCGCGGAGTGCCTTTGCGATATCGAATTCCGCTTCCAGCGCCTCCTCCCGCCCGCTGTCCTGAACAACGCCGTTGGCATACCCGAGGGAGTGGGACCGCATTCCGTCCGTGAAGGAGAGGTCATAGCCGTCAACCACCAGGTTGTAGTTGGCCCAGCCGCCCTCCGGCGTCCAATCTGGGTGGGCTTGGGCGGCGTAGGAGGTCATGCTCCGGGCAGCCAGCAGATTGCCAATTACCGGCGGAAAGCCCAGGCGCACAACGGTATAGAGACAGACGGGAGCGACAAAAAACACAAGAACAAAAGCGGCAATGACAAACCTGCGGAGATACCGTTTGGCTTTTCCTTTCATAAACGACCTCCTATCCTGTAGGGGCGGCCTTTGGCCGCCCGACTTCAAGGGCCATCCTCAGTGTATCAGAGAAAAGCCGTTTCTACAACCGATTTGGGATAGACGGTCATTTTTAGCGGATAATCGGTCAAAATCCTTTGTCCCTCGCCGTTAGGCCATGGAACATTGACTGCGGGCGGATAATATCCGCCCCTGCAAATGCCATTATCCCAGGGCGATATCCCGGGTAGCGTAAGCGTTCAGGTCCCAGCCGGCGGCGCGGCCCGCCTGAAACTCATAAAAGCCCTGACAGCCGATCATGGCGGCGTTATCACCGCACCAGCGCAGCTCCGGGAGAAAGAGCCGATCCCCGCTTTGGGCGCAGGCGGCCTGCAAATCGGCCCGGATGCGGCTGTTGGCGGCCACTCCTCCGGCCACGGCGATTTTCCCATAACCCGTCAGCCTGGCGGCGGCCATGACCCGAGGGACCAGGGAATCGCTCACCGCCCTGCCGAAGCTGGCGGCGAAGGCGGGCAGGTCCAGGCCCCCGCCTTTCTGCCCACTGTTGTGGATCAGGTTGAGGCTGGCGGTTTTCAGTCCGGAGAAGGACATATCCAGCTCCGCCCCGGACACATGGGCCACGGGCAGGGGGTACTTCTGGTCGTCCCCCCCCTGGGCCAGCCTGTCCATAGGCCCGCCCCCGGGGTAGCCGATGCCCAGCACCCGGGCCACCTTGTCGAAGCACTCCCCGGCGGCGTCGTCCCGGGTGCTCCCCAGGACGGCCATATCGGTGTAGGACCGCACGTCCACGATGGCGGTGGTCCCTCCGGAGACGCACAGGCAGAGGAAGGGGGGCGCCAGCTCGGGGTGGGTGATGTAGTTGGCGGCGATGTGGCCCCGGACGTGGTGGACGGGGATGAGGGGCAGGCCCAGGGCCAAAGCGGCCCCCTTTGCGAAGCTGACCCCCACCAGCACCGCCCCAATGAGCCCGGGGGCGTAGGTGACGGCGATGGCGTCCAGGTCCGCTTTTGTCAGTCCAGCGTCAGAAACCGCCCTGTCCGCCAGACCGGAAACCGCTTCCACATGCTTCCGGGAAGCGATTTCGGGGACCACGCCGCCATAGATGGTGTGCATCTCGATCTGGGAGGACACGCAGCTGGACAGCACCGTCCGCCCGTCCCGGACCACGGCGGCGGCGGTATCGTCGCAGGAGGACTCAATGGCTAAAATGTTCATTCTTCCGCCTCCCGGTCGCAGTCCAGCTCTACCTGCTGGCGGATCTCCTCGCTGAAATCCATATAGTTGTCAAAATCCCTCAGGGTGAAGGGCTCAACGGTCGTGCTGGATCTCAAGACCTGGGTCAGAGTCATGTCCAGCTTAGCCCCCTGGGCTTCCAGGTCCTCCAGCAGCTCACGGAAGATTTTCCGCCGGTCAATGCCGTCGAGGCTCTCTACCACATCGTAGTACTCCAGGTCGAAGGAGAAGGCGGGCCGGCCGGCCTTGATGTTGGCGCTCAGCTCCCCTATGGGCAGGTCGGGATAAAGGGCCCGGATACGCTTGACACAGGGGGCGGCGGAGCCCTGGGGATGTACCGTGACGGTGACAATGTTGTTCACAGTGATTCCTCCTTGGAAAATTCCCGGGTCATGATAACAGCGTCCTCCCGGGGGTGCTGGTAGTAGCCGGGGCGCAGTCCGGCCTGATGGAAGCCGTGCTTCTCATACAGGGCGATGGCGGCGGTGTTGGACTTGCGGACCTCCAGGGTGAGGAAGGCCAGGTTCGCCGCTCCGAAGCGGCAGAACACATCCAGCAGGGCGGAAGCCACCCCGTGCCGCCGGGCGTCGGGGGCCACGGCGACGTTGTCGATGTACCCCTCGTCCAGGACGGCGTGGAGTCCGGCGTAGCCCAGGACATTGCCCTCCTCCCCATCCTCGGCCACAATAAAACAGGCCTGGGTGTCAAAGAGGGCGTCCTCCAACAGGTTTTCGCTCCAGGGGTCGGAGAAGCACGTCTTTTCCAGGGCGGCGATCTGGGGGATGTGGCTGCGGTCCATCGGGACGATCTCGTAATACATTAGGAACACTCCCTTATAGAATTCCGAACAAAATAAGCCCCACCGCGTTGGTGCCCAGGTTGGCCCCCATGTGGACCAGCCAGGAGGGGAGTATGCAGCCCTCCCGGTCCAGCCAGTTGAAGAGGAGCCCCGCCGCTGTCAAACCGGCCACCATGAGGAGGATGAGGGCGGGCGAGCCCCAATTGCTGGTGATGGACACATGGTACAGGGCAAAGGCCAGGGCGGAGAAGCTGTAGGCCAGTTTTTTCCGGCCCGTCCGGTACAGGGCCAGGAAGGCGAACCCCCGAAAAAAGTATTCCTCCAGCAAAGAATTACAAAATGTAATATAGAGGGCGGCCAGAGGGAAGGTCCTTTTGGTGATCCCCTCCTTCACGGCCAGATTTTCCGGGATAGCGGACAGGTCCAGCCAGGGGGCGAGGAGGAGGTAGCCGCCCAGCAGGAGGAGGAACACAGCCGCCGCCAGGGGGGCGGCAAACCGCGCCGCTCGACCGACCGGACGCCGGAAGGGCCGGAGGACCTCCCGGTCCCCGGCGGCCCAGGCGTACAGGGCGGCGCCGCCCAAAAAGACGGCGATTTTCAGGGCGGACTTCACCGGGTAGACCGGCCGGAGCGCCCCCTCCACCCAGGCCATGGCCACGCAGCCCGCCGCCGTCAGCCCAACGGTCAGGGCGGCCCGTCTTGTCGCCCCGGCCATCAGGCCGCCCCCATCAGCACCCGCTTGGCCAGCCGTCCGAAGTGGCGGGCGGTGGCATAGAGGGCGTAGCGGGTGGTTGTCTGGGCCGGGTAGGCGTCCTCCCCCCACTCCCCGGAGGAGGAGGGGGCGGGCCCCTCATAGATCACATAGGGGGCCAGGCGGCGCTCCAGGGCCCGGACGGTGGGGCTGTCCGACTCCGTAGCCCCGGCCAGCCGGAACCGGACCAGCACCTCCTGGACGAAGGTGACGCAGGTGTAGGCCTTGGAGATGGCGGGCCGCAGGTGGACCAGGGAAGCCAGGGCGGCGGGGGTGTTGTAGATGTACTCCTCCCGCTCGTTCCACAGCCTTTCCAGGTAGTTGTGGAGGTAGGTGAGCCGGGGCTCGGGGACCTCGACCCGGCATATCTTCACCTTTGCGGCCCCGGCGAAGGACTGATACCGCAGGATGGACTCCACCACGAAGCCGCCGTAGAGTGGGATGGTCCGGTGGAGCCGGGCGAAGGTATACATCTTATGAATGTCCCGGCTGAGGGAGAGGGACACATGGTTGTACCGGTTCCGGGTGGCCTTGCGGATGAGCCGGCCCATCCCGGTGGGGGTGGCGGAGAAGACAATATAGATGGCGTTGTCCACGAAAATCCCTCCTTTAACGCAGATGAGTTTGGGAGAAGCGCCAGATCAGCCACCCCATCCCGCAGCCGACCAGGCACAGCAGGGATGGGACCAGAACCAGGAACCCGGCCAGCGCCTCGATGTTGCTGGACTCCACCATATAGCCCAGGCTCGCCACAACGCCCAGCAGGGAGGCGAGGATGGGGAGCTTTGGCAGCAGCTTCCCCTTGCAGTACTTGCACAGGGCCAGCTGGAGCACGCAGAAGGGGGCGGAGGGGAGGGCCAGGGTGGGGATCAGGGCGGCCAGCCCCCCAAAAGCGTAAATCCCGCCGCTGAACACCAGCATCACCAGGCACAGCCCGGCAAACAGGACGATCAGGAGTCCGAGGAGCAATTTCTGATTTCTCACAGCGGGCCTCCTCCTTTCCTTGCCGCGCGCCGCCCAAGTCCATAAGCCGCCCAGGCCAGAACGCAGCCCGCCGCCGGGGCGATACACCAAAGGCCAAACAAAACCCATGCTATCACATGCCATCCGGCAGTGCTGGTAAAAACAAGCCCGGGAATCAACAGCAAGAGCAGAGGAATGAGCAGCCGCCAGCGCAGCTTTGCCGTCCGGCACAGCAGAAGCTGCAAGAAAAACATGGGGATACTGTGGGAATACAGAAGCAGCGCCTGCTGTGGGGGGGTAATGCTAAGCGGGAGTTCTGAAAAGCAGTACGCGAAAAAGGCCGCGTAAGGGGCCAGTGTGAGCAGAAAGACTGCCAGCAGAATTTTGTCGGTGCGGTTTTTCATGGGACGGCCTCCTATCCTGTAGGGCGGACATTGTCCGTCCGGCTTTAAGAACCTGTATTCATAATCAAAAATGTCGGATGGACGAGGAATTTTGTCGCCCTGCAAGGCAAAAAATCACAGAAATCCTTGGTGGATTTCAAGATTTTTTAACGCCGCAAGGCGGCAAAAGGCCCGTCCAGACGGTCGTTTGAGATTGT
>JAAWNI010000128.1 GCA_022798855.1 Lawsonibacter sp.
CGGGACGACCTCGGCCCGCCGTCCTGCCGCAAACGGCGCGCCGGGTCGTCGCGCCCTACGGAGCGCCTTTGTCAGCAATTTTGGATCCTGCTATAATTGGACATAAAATCAGCAGGCCTCCGGTTTGGAGGCCTGCTGATTGTTTCAGTTCCGCTTGGCTGGGGCGCGGGGGCCGGGAATCAGCCTCCGGTGACAGCCTTGGCGTTTTCCACGTACTTGTCCACAAAGGCGGCGTCCACGTCCTGCTTCATCAGGTCCACGACGGCCTGGGTGGCGGCGGGGTAGGCGGCCTTGATGTCGTCGGCGAGCTCGTTGCAGACCAGGCCGTAGTTGTCCTCGCACTCCTTCTGCATCCGGGCGTCATCGGCGGCGGTGCCCTCAATGATGTACTTCTGCATGGAGTAGATGAACTGATTCAGGGCCTGCTTCTGAGCGTCGCTCAGGCTCTGGTACTTGGCGTTGTTCATGACATAGGTGGAGATAAAGGGGATGTGGTTGGTGAAGGTCATGTAGTTCTGCACCTCGCACAGCTTGGCGCCCACGTAGGAAACCCAGGGATTCTCCTGCGCGTCCAGCATGTGCTGCTGGAGGGCGATGTACACCTCGCCGAAGGCCAGGGGGGTGGGGTTGGCGCCCAGATTGCGCCAGAACTCCATGTGGTACTTGTTTTCCTGGGTGCGGATGTTCAGGCCTTTCAGGTCGTCCATGCTGTTGATGGCGTCGTTGGAGGAGGTGATGCGGAAGCTGGTGCCGTAGGCGGTAAGCAGGTGCAGGCCGGCGTTGTTGTAGTAAGGCTCGATCTCGGACAGGAAGCCGCCGGAGAGCACCTCATTGCACTGCTCCATGTTCTCGAAGAGGCCAGGGATGTCCAGCACGGCCAGCTCGGGGATCAGGCCGATCTGGGCGGAAGGGGAGCCGTTGAAGATGTCCACGCTGCCCATCTGGGTGCCCTCGATCAGCTCGGTGTCGCCGCCCAGCTGGCCGGAGGGGTAGAAGTTGATGACGAAGTTGCCGTCGGTCCACTCCTTCAGCTCGGCCAGGTACTTGTCCAGGGCGTCGCCCATAATAGTGCCTTCCACGGTGCCGGAGCAGCCCATGGACAGCTCAATGGGCTCACAGGGGATTTTCAGCCCGGTGGTATCGTCCACGATCTCGGTGGTGGTGGCGGTGGAAGCGCCGCCGTTGGAGCCGCCGCTAGAGGAGTTGGAAGCGCCGCCGCCGCTGGTGGAGTCGTTGCCGCCGCCGCAGGCGGTGAGGGACAGGGCCAGGGACAGGGCCAGGGTGAGAGCCGTGAGTTTTTTCAGTTTCATTATGTTTTCCTCCATATAATAAATTTTCAGGGGTTACAAATCAAAGCAGGCACATGGAAATCTGGGGAATAAAGGTGATCATCAACAAAGCGACGATGAAGCACGCAATAAAGGGCAGGGCCTTTTTGCCCAGAGTGGCCACATTGGTTTCGCCCAGAGGGGCGGCCACAAACAGGTTCATGCCGAAAGGCGGGGTAACGAAGCCCACGGCCAGGTTGGTGACCATAACGATGCCCAGGTGGATGCCATCGATGCCGAAGCCCTTGGCCACGGGCAGCAGGATGGGGGCCAGGATGACCACAGCTGCGCCCACGTCCATAAACATGCCCAGGATCAGCAGCAGGACGTTCAGGAAGATGAAGAAAGCCACCCGGTTGTCTATAAAGCTGGCCAGGAAGCCCTGAACCACATCGCCAGCCCGCAGCAAAGTCAGGATACGGCCGAAACCGGTGGCCAGACCGATCAGGAAGCAGATGGGGGCGTAGGAAGCGATGGCATCCTTCAGCAGCTGGGGCACGTCCTTGATGGAGATGGTCCGATAGATGAAGAGACACACGATCAGCGCGTAAAACACGGAGACGCAGGCCGCCTCGGTGGGGGTGACGTAACCGCCATAGATGCCGCCCAGGATGATAACCGGGGTCAGCACTGCCCAGAAGCCGTCAATAAACACCCGGATAAAGCCGCGCTTTTTCAGGCGGGCGTAGTTCTCGGCGATCTTGGCCTTGTCCTCGCCGTGGCGCTTGCAGTAGAACCAGCAGTAGAACATGATGGTGGCGGCGATAAGGCAGCCGGGGATAATGCCGGCGGTGAACATGTCGCCCACCGATTCCTGGGTGAAGAGGGCGTACATAATGAAGGGGATGGAGGGGGGGATGATGACCCCCAGGCCGCCGGCGGTGGCCACAATGGCGGCGGAAAAGACCTTGTCATAGCCCAGCTCCACCAGGATGGGGATGCACATGGCGCCCACGGCGGCGGCGGTAGCCGGGCCGGAGCCGGAAATGGCGCCGTAGAACAGGCAGGTCACCACCACGGCGCAGGGGACGCCGGCGGTCTTTTTGCCCGCGATGTAGGCGAAGATGTCAAAGAGCTTTTTAGAGATGCCGCCCCGGGTCATCAGGGCGCCGGAGAGCATAAACAGGGGGATGGCCAGGATGGGGGTGGTGTTGAGCCCGCCGATCAGGCCCTGGACGATGTAGTTCATATTCCCCGGGAAAGAGGAATTCACCGCCTGGGGGATGAAGGTGGCCAGCCCCATCGCCACCGCCATGGGCAGGCCCAGCACCATGGCCACGAGAAACGCGCCGAATACCAAACCTAACATATCAGTTCAGCCCCTCCTTTTCCGCCGGCCGCAGCGCCCGGAAGATTTTTTGTGCCTGGCGGATCAGCCCCAGGGACGAGCCGATGAGGACCGCCGCGTAGATAATCCACATGGGGACCTCCATAGCGGTGCTCTTCATGCCGCCCCGCATGGAGTTCATGGTGGCCTGATAGGCGTAGAAGGTCAGGTAGCCGAAGAACAGCAGGGTGACCGCTTCGCTCACCGCCTCCAGCACCTTCTGCACCGCCTTGGGGAAGAAGGTAACCAGAATGTCCACCTTCAGCATCTTCCCTCTTCTGACGCAGTAGCCCATGGAGATGAAGCCGGAGTAGACAAAGCAGAACCGGCAGAACTCCTCGGGCCAGGGCATGGACTGGCGGAAGCAGTAGCGCATGACCACCTGGGCCATCATGACCACCGCGATGGCCACCAGCAGCACCATCAGGATGGTTTCCTCCAGATCCTCGTCCAACCATTTTAAAAATCGTTTCACTTTTGTTGGAACCTCCTCTCAACTCACATATTGCTTGTTTGCCGCCAGCGGGACCCTTACCGGCCGGCTTTTTGTGCACAGAGCCGGATTCCCGCCCGGCTGGCCGTGCCTTATGGGAAGAGATTAACAAAAAAAACGCCCCTGGAAAAGAGGCGTTTCAACGGAATGCTCACACATTTCCTGTCCATCCGAAGAAATGTTATCCACCGAAAAATGTGTTAACCCATCTGTCCCCGCTGGTTTTCCCGGAACTGCCCCGGCGGCACCCCGGTGTACTTCTTGAACACCCGGATAAAATTCTGCACGGAGTTGAAGCCGCACCGGAAACCGATCTCCTTGATGGCCAGCTTGGTGGTGGTGAGAAGCTGCTGGGCCTTTTCCACCCGCAGGGTGGCCAGATAGACGGAAAATTTCTCGTGGGAGGTCTCGCTCCATATCTCGCTGAGGTAGGACGCGCTGATGCCCACAAAGTCCCCCACCGAGTTCAGGGACAGATTGCTGTCCATATAGTTCTCGTCCACATACTGCTTGGCCTGCTCCACGTATTTATAGCGGTTCTTCTGGCTGTAGGAGGCGGAGATGCGGAACAGGGCTTTGGCGCTCTGGCGGATGGCTTCCAGCGCTTCCTGGGCGGAGAAGGTCCGGCTTCCGGCGGAGATTAGGCTGCACTCCGATAGGATGCGCTGGTCCTCCTGGGACAGGGGGTAGGTGATCACCCGCTCCGTCAGCTGGTCCTGGAGCATTTGCAGGTACCGTTTCAGCTCCTGCTCGTCCCTGGCCTGGCGCTGGAACTCCTCCAGCACCCGCTCCATCAGGGATTCCGCCTGGGCGGCGGCGTTGTCCGCCGCCTGCTCCATGATGTCCTTGGCCCTGGACTGAATCAGGGCCTGGTCGATGACCAGCCCGCCCCCCTCAAGGGACTCGTCCTGGGGTGCGGGGGCGTTCTCCCCGGTGGAGTGGAGGTAGCGCTGGTACTGGACCCGCTCCATGGCTTCGTGGTAGGAGTAGCGCACGTCCAGCAGGTCTGGGTAGAACTTGCCCCGGGCGCAGAAGAGCCGGAAGGGCATGGCTTCGGCGTGGAGGCGGAGGGACTGCTGTATCTGCCGGAGCTCCTGGGAGAGCTGGGTGAGGGTGCGGTCCTCCGGGAAGCAGCAGATCAGGCCCAGGGTGAGCACATCGGTGCGGACGTCGTAAATGGGGCACTCCGGGGTGGACAGCCGCTGGACCAGCTTCCGGATGGCCAGCAGGTACAGGTTCACCTCGGCGTCCTCGATCCTGCGGCCCTGGGGGACCATCTGGCAGGCCAGCACGCAGAAGCGCCCCCGGGCGGAGATGGGGTCCCCCACCCCGTGGAGGATGTCCTCCACCCGCTCCCTGGTCAGGTGCTTGCCCACCAGGAGGTTTTTCAGCATGGACTCCAGAATCTCCGGCGCGATGCCGCTGATGATTCCCTGGAGCTGGGCGTACTCCTTCTGGGCGGAGGAGTAAATCATCTCCAGGATGTCCACCTCATTCCCGCCGGCGCCCTGATGGACGGCGGCGCTGGGGGCGACCACCCGCATCAGATGGTCGATGGGGCGGTAAATCACCTGGCTGATGTAAAGGGCGAAGACCAGGCCCACCAGAATCAGCAGCAGGAACATGGGCAGATAGGTGAGCAGCAGCTGGGACAGGGGGTAGGTGAGGGTCCCGGCGTTCAGCGGCATAAGGAAGCGCCACCCCGCCAGCCCCTCGTAGCAGTAATAGCCCTCCACGTTCCACACGTCCCGGGTGCCCAGGTCCTGGTAGGTGATGAGGCTGCCCATGTCCGCCCAATCCACCGCCTTCCCCTCCCCTTCGGCGGGCGGGAAGATGGGGAAGCCCTCCCGGTCGAAGACCAGGACGGCGCTGCCGTTCTCGCCGGAGGGCAGGAGCCCCGCTTGGATCTCCTCAATGTCCAGCTCATAGGCCAGCGTGCCAATATGGGTGGCGATGTTCAGCTCCTGAAACAAAAAAAGCCGCCCGCTGTAGTGAAAGAGATGGGTCCGGGTTTTGGCCGAGCTGAAACCGTCCTCCCACTCCATCGACTCAAAGGCCTGGAGCAGCTCCCGGTCCGCCATCGTCTTCCGGTCGAGCAGGGCGTCGCTGTTTTGAAACACCAGATCGTTAAATGGGGAGTAAAAATAGGCCCGGGACAGCAGGCGGCTGCTGGACACCACGTTTTTCAGCTGCTGGCAGATTCGGTAGTGGAGCTCCTGCTTCTGCTGGGTGGGCACCACCATGTAGCCCACAAAATCGGAGTTCCACATAATCTGCGTCATGCCCTGGGAAAGGGCGTCCACCGTAAGCTCCACCGAGGAAGCGGCCAGACGCAGGGAGTTGAGGTTTGTGGCCGCGATCTGCTCCCGCTGGTGCTGGGCCAGGGTGGAGTTCAGTACCAGGTAAAAAAT
Source organism: Lawsonibacter sp. (assembly GCA_022798855.1). Lineage (GTDB taxonomy): Bacteria > Bacillota > Clostridia > Oscillospirales > Oscillospiraceae > Lawsonibacter. The sequence goes on from JAAWNI010000128.1 coordinate 5,560, forward strand.
CAGCACCACGGATACCGACAGGCCCAGCATACCGTAAAAGGTCTTGGTAAAGACGGAGTCCCAGGAAAAATGACGGCGCAAATTCAATTTTTTCATCGCTCCTCCTGGCAGTCCTCAATAGACGCCCCGCATGGCCTGGGCCTGCTTCCTCAGCTCGGGGGAGATGTCCGCGCCAACCGGAGCCCGCTGAAAAATCTCATCGGTCAGCGCGTACAGCTCATCTATGTACTGGTTGAGCACAAGGCTCTCCCCGTCCACCTGAAACTCCACCGGGAAAGGCCCCTGAAAGAACACCGTCCGCAGCCTGGCCCCCTGGAAGCCGGCCCAGGGGAGGGTGCGGACCGACCGGCCCTGGACCACCATCAGCCCCTCCTCCGTGACCTGGTAGGAGATGGCCCGGGCGTATTTGTCCGCTATGTATACCGTACACTTTGCCACGGCCAGCCCAATGCCCAGAAAGGCCAGCGCCAGAGGGGCGCCCGCGAAGTTGGGAAAGGCCTCCAGAAGCAGCTGCCGGTAAATGAAGTAAAAAACGAACACGACAAAGACGTTGGCCGCCGCACAGAGATATTTGATCTTTCGGAAGCGCCAGCCAATCCGGAAGGTCCCGTCCATATGTCCACCCGCCTGTTCAAAAAATTGACGTTCAGATATGATAACCTATAAATGAGCAAATCTAAAAAATGACAAAAAAGAAGGCATAGCCTCAAGTGTTATAATGGAAGCACGACCAACCACAAAACACGAGAGGGAATGCCT
>JAAWNI010000129.1 GCA_022798855.1 Lawsonibacter sp.
CACCCGCACCAAGCACGGGGCCAACAAGGTGGCCCGGGACCTGGGCAAGGCGGGCATCTCCGCCGCCGCCATCCACGGCAACAAGAGCCAGACCGCCCGCCAGCAGGCGCTGGCCGACTTCAAGGCCGGGCGCATCCGCTGCCTGGTGGCCACCGACATCGCCGCCCGGGGGCTGGACATTGAGGAGCTGTCCCACGTGTTCAACTACAACCTGCCCGAGGTGCCCGAGACTTACGTCCACCGCATTGGCCGCACCGGCCGGGCGGGCCGGGGAGGGGAAGCCATCGCCCTGTGCGACTTCGGGGAGAAGCCCCTTCTCAAGGAGATTGAGAAGCTCATCGGCAAAAAGGTGCCTTTGGTAGAGGAGCACCCCTACCCCATGCGGGTTTTTGAGGCCCCCAAGCGGGACAAAAACGGCAAGATCATCAACGAGGAGGATGCGGAAGCCCGTCAGGCGGCCCGGGAGCTGCGCCGCCAGCGGGAGGAAGCCCGAAAAGCCGCCCAGGCCGAGAAGCTGGCCAAGCCCGCCGCGCCGGAAGCCCCTCCGGAGCCGCCCAAGAAAAACCGCCGGAAAAAGAAGGCCGCCCCTGTTGTGGAGGAGGTCGTCCTCCGGCCGGCCCCCACCCCGCCCGCCCCCCGGCGGGGCGTGCGCTCCGGCTCGCTCATCGACACCGGCGATGCCATGCCCAACACCAACTTCCAGAGGCCCAACCCCCTGGACAGCGATGTGGTCATGGACGCCACCGCCCGGCTTCTGGCCCCCCGAAGGCCGCTGCTGTCGGGGCTCCTGCCCAAGCCGGCGGAAAAGAAAAAGCAGCCGGAACAGTCCAAGCCCAAGCCCCAGAAGGCGGAGGAACCCCAAAAGGACAAGCGGCCCAGGCCCAAGAAATCCGCCAAGGCGGAGGACGCCCCCACCCCTCAGCAGCGGAAAAAGCGGGCCGGCAAACCTCAGCGCCGGGGCCGCCCCATGCCCCCCGACCCCCCCAGAAAAAACCAGCCCAAGGACTCCACCGAGCAGGCCAGCCTGATGAAGCCCTACTACTTGGATATCGACCGCTGAACCCCTTCCCTCCGCTGTAGGGCGCGACGACCCCGGCGCGCCGTTATCGCCGGAACATTACGATAAACAGGACCGCCCCTGTAGGGCCACGGCTTGCCGTGGCCGCCTACCGAAACAAAACTCCGCAAAACAGGGACACGACAAGTCGTGTCCCTACATAAAGATACATCGACAGGAGGAAAAACATCATGGATTATCAAGCTCTTTACCAGCAGAAGCTGACCACCGCCGCCGAGGCCGTCAAGGTGGTAAAATCCGGCGACTGGGTGGACTACACCTGGTGCACCAACCACCCCGTGGCGCTGGACAAGGCCCTGGCCGAGCGGAAGGACGAGCTCACCGACGTAAAGGTCCGCGGCGGCGTTACCATGTGGATGCCCGAGATCGCCAAGGCCGACGACGCCGGCGACCACTTCACCTGGCACTCCTGGCACTGTTCCGGCATTGACCGGAAGGTCATCGCCAAGGGGATGGGCTATTTCTCCCCCATGCGCTACTCCGAGCTGCCCCGGTTCTACCGGGAGAACCTGGACCCGGTGGACGTGGTGATGGTGCAGGCCACCCCCATGGACGCCCACGGCAACTTCAACTTCGGCCTGGCCGCCTCCCACCTGGCCGACATCATGGCCCGGGCCAAGTGCATCATCGTGGAGGTCAACCAGAATATGCCTTGGGTCTTCGGCCTGACGGGCACTGAGATCAACATTCAGGACGTGGCCTATGTGGTGGAGGGCGATAATCCCCCCATGGCCCAGCTGGGCGGCGGCGGAGCCGCCACCGACGTGGACCGGGCGGTGGCCAACCTGGTGGTGCCTCAGATCCCCAACGGGGCCTGCCTCCAGCTGGGCATCGGCGGAATGCCCAACACCATCGGCGCTATGATCGCCCAGTCCGATCTGAAGGACCTGTCCGTCCACACGGAGATGTACGTGGACGGCTTTGTGGACATGGCCGCCGCCGGCAAGATCACCGGCCGGCACAAGGCGGTGGACAAGGGCCGGCAGGTCTTCGCCTTCGCAGCCGGCACCCAGAAGCTGTATGACTACGTCAACCGCAACCCCGATGTCATGGCGGCCCCGGTGGACTACACCAACGACGTGCGGGTCATGGCCCAAATCGACAATTTCATCTCCATCAACAACGCCATCGACATGGACCTCTTCGGCCAGGTCAACGCCGAGTCCGCCGGTGTCAAGCACATCTCCGGCACAGGCGGCCAGCTGGACTTCGCCATGGGCGCGTACCTGTCCAAGGGTGGCAAGAGCTTCATCTGCATGTCCTCCACCGTCACCGGCAAGGACGGCAGCGTGAAGAGCCGCATCGTCCCCACCCTGACCCCCGGCTCCATCGCCACCGACCCCCGCTCCTGCGTGCAGTACATCGTCACCGAGCACGGCATGATCAACCTCAAGGGCCTGTCCACCTGGGAGCGGGCCGAGGCCATCATCTCCATCGCCGACCCCCAGTTCCGGGAGCAGCTCATCCAGGACGCTGAGAAAATGCACATCTGGCGCCGGAGCAACAAGTAATCCGCACCCGTCAAGGGAATGATGTTCGGTTAAAATAGTATTGCCCCCTCCCCCACGGCGGAGCCGTGGGGGAGGGGGCTTGCATCATCCGGCGGATTTTTACGAAATTTTTCACTTCCATCCAACATTTCCGGCTCTTCAATTGTGTTATATACAGAGGGAACAGGAAGGGAGGTGTTTTCCGTGGAGCCCATACGCAGTCAAGAGGAGGTGGCCAGCCTCTACCGGCGGCATGTGGACATGGTATATCAGATCTGTCTGATGCTCATGGGGAATGTCCCGGACGCGGAGGACGCCGTCCAAACTGTTTTCCGCAAGGTGATGGAGCACCCCAAGCCTTTCCGCGATCATGAGCACGAGAAGGCCTGGCTCATCACCACCGCCCGGAACGAGTGCAAAAACCAGCTCAAGCACTGGTGGCGCACCCGCCGGGAGGGCGAAGAGGTGCTGAACAAGCTGGCCTGGGAACAGCCGGAGGACGGAGCGCTGTGGGAGGCGGTCCAACGCCTGCCGGAGAAATACCGGCTGGTGCTGTATCTCAACTGCTACCAGGGCTACACCACCCAAGAGACGGCGGAGCTGATGGGGAAGAACCCCTCCACCGTCCGGGGGTGGCTGGTCCAGGCCAGGGGAAAGCTGAAAGAACTGTTGGAGGTGGAAGAGTATGGATGAAAATTTGCGCCGGGTCTTCGACCAGGCCCGGCCTTCCCGGGCACAGAAGCAGGCCATGCTGGACCGCCTTCTGGAACCGGAAAGGAAGGGAAAACCCATGAAAAAACTGAAAAAGCTGACTGTATTTGCCGTTGCCGCCGCACTGATGGCCATAAGCGCTGCCGCCGCCAACCCGGAGGGGGTACAGAGGTTTCTCGGTGATATCGCGTCTGTGGTTCAGGTGGGACAGTACCGCAAGGATATGACAAATGTGAACGGCGAAACAGTGGCTGTATTCACGATTCCCGATCCCTCGGTGGAAAACCGGAACGGGAGGGCCATTCTGGTCATCGACGGCAAGGACGCCGCCGACATCACCGACGCCCTGAGGTCGGAGGGGCGCTATGCCTATGACCTGGAGGCGGAGAAGGGCCAGCTGCACATCCTGGTGGAGGGAACCGCAGAGGAGTGGACCGCCAGCGTGATGATCGGTGAGCCTGGAGATCAGAAGTACCTGTATACCAGGACCAGCCGCAGCGACGGCAGCGGGGAGTCCAGCGCCCCCGGCTGGTCCGTCCCCTTCGCAGACGGCAGCGAGGACGATCCCTCAAAGGACCCGGCCCCGTCAGAATAAGCGAAATAGAAAATTTTCTCTTGCATATACTAGAGAGCGGTGGTATAATAAACATCGCCAAGAAGTCGATTAAAACCAAGGCAGACACGCAAAAGGGACCCCGGAGGCTGCCACCTCCGGGGTCCCACTGTGCTTATGGGTTCTTGCGGTGCCGGCTAAGCCACTTGCTCACATAATTGCCAGTTATGCTCGCTCCTACCGACACCAAAAAGTCGATTAAAAGCTCCAAGACATTCACCCCCTTCCTGGGGAAGAACCCAAAATAATTATACCAGCTTTCGACAGCGTTCGCAACAGAGCAAAAAGTAAATCTTGCAATCTCCGGAAAATGGGGTACAATGGAGATACCGACAAACGAAGGAGGTTTCCCAATGTCCGACTGTTTATTCTGCAAGATTGCCGCCGGGGAGGTTCCGTCCAACAAGGTCTATGAGGATGAGAAGTGCCTGGCCTTCCACGACATCGACCCCCAGGCCCCCACCCATTTCCTGGTAATTCCTAAGGCCCACATCGGCTCCGCAGCCGAGGTTGATGGGGGCAACGCCGCCATTGTGGCCCACATGTTCACCGTCATCGCCCAGCAGGCCAAGCGGCTGGGCCTGGACAGCTACCGGGTAGTGTCCAACATCGGGGCGCAGGCGGGGCAGAGCGTGCCCCACCTCCACTTCCATGTCCTGGCGGGCCGGGATATGACCTGGCCCCCGGGCTGAGCGGCCATGTTCGTCAAGAATCCGGAGTATTTCCTCACCATCGTCAAGGAGCGCAGCATTTCCAAGGCGGCGGAGCGGCTCTATCTGTCCCAGCCCTATCTGAGCCAGTACCTGGCCAAGCTGGAGGGCGGCCTGGGGGTGGTGCTGCTGGACCGCTCCCACACCCCGCTGAAGCTGACGGCGGCGGGGGAGCTTTTCCACGCCTATCTGGAGCGGCAGAGCTATCTGGACCGCCAGCTGGCCAGCGACCTGCGGGACTTGCAGGACGAGCAGCGGCCGGTGCTCCACATCGGCGTCTCCCCCTGGCGGGGGTCCACCCTTCTGCCGGACATCCTGCCCCTGTTCGAGTCGCAGTACCCGGACGTTCAGGTAGTCCTCCACGAGACCCCGGTGCCCGAGCTGGGGGAGCTGGCGGCGGCCAATGTGATTGACTTCTGTGTGATGCAGGCCCCCGGTGACCTGGCCGAGCTGACCTATGAGCCGCTGATGCAGGAGCGGGTGTTTCTGGTGGGCCATCGGGACTACCCCCTCCTCCAGGGGCTGGACAGCCATTACGACAATCCCAAGCCCTTCCCCGACCCGCGCCTGCTGGAGCGGGAGCGGCTGATTATGCTGCCCCCCGAGTGGCGGCTGACCAAGCTGCTGTACAACGTCTTTTCCGTCCACAGCGTGGAGCCCCGGAACATTCTCATTACCACCAACACCACCACCGCCATCAATCTGGCGGCGGAGAAAATGGGGTTTGCCTTCCTCCAGGAGAGCGGCATCCCCCGCACCCCCTACCTGGACCGGCTGGCCTGCTTCACCATCGGGGACCCGCCTCTGGTCTGCCCGCTGACGGTGGTCTATAAGAAAAACGGCTTCCGGTCCCCCGCCGCCCGGGCCTTCATCGACCTGATTAAGGAGTTCTACCGCCGGTACGACCGGGGAGCGGAATAAAATACGCCTGGGGCCATTTGGCTCCAGGCGTTCCTCACTTATTTCAGCCGCACTTCCGGCATCAGCTCCTGGCCCACGATCTCCAGCACCCGGTCCATCTGGGCCACCTCCTCGGGGGTGAAGCGCTCCCGCACCCGCTCCATGACCTGGCGGACATAGGCGCTGCTGAGGCTGTAGTAGTCGTGGAACTTCTGGGTGGGGCGCAGGTGGTATTCCCGGCGGTCGCTGGGGGACTGGACCTTCTCCACATACCCCTTGCGGATCAAGCTGTTCACCTTGTAGGCGGCGTTGGGGGAGGAGATGTTGGCAAAGGAGGCGAACTCGTTGATGGTGGGCTCGTCCAAAGCCCGGATGATCTCCATGCAGAATGTCTCCACCGCCGTCAGGCTGGCTTCCCGGGTCTGAAATTTGGTAAAGACCGCCTGATAAAAGTGCAGCTTGAACTTGGTGTATATCCGGTCGAAGCTCTTCTCCAGCACCTTTTTTCCCCTCCCTTTACTGCGGACTGAGGACATTATACCAGAGGACCTCCCGTTTCGCAAGAGGGCCGGCCGGTGAGGGCAAAGGTGAGCTCGGCCTTGCAGGCCAGCTTGCCGCCTACCCGGGCTTCCGCCGTACCAAAGCCCACCGGCCCCTTCCGGGCGGTGAGCTGGCAGGACAGCTCCAGCACGTCGCCAGGGCGGACCTGCTGCTTGAACCGGGCGTTTTTGATGCCGCCGAAGAGGGCCAGCTTGCCCTCGCAGCCCGGCTCGGTGAGGATGGCCACCGCCCCCACCTGGGCCAGGGCTTC
>JAAWNI010000130.1 GCA_022798855.1 Lawsonibacter sp.
GGGGTCGATGCCCGCGTCGGAGCCGGTGGCCCGCTGGTGGATGCCGAAGGCGGTGGGGATGGAGGGGCCGGTGATGTCGGCGTCCAGCACGGCCACCTTCCGGCCCTTTTTGGCCATGGCCGCGGCCAGGGAGGCGGTGACGGTGCTCTTGCCCACGCCGCCCTTGCCGCTGACCACCGCGATGACCCGCTTGACGCTGGACATGGCGTTGGCGGGGACCCGCAGGTCCCGGGAGGAGCAGTCGGCGGAGCAGCTGGAGCAGTCGTGGGTGCAGTTTTCTGCCATAATTGATACATCTCCTTATAATTGATTGCGGTGCTGTAGGGCGTAACGACCTCGGCACGCCGTTCAGGTATGCTTTTGCGATCTGCGGCGCGCCGGGCCGCTGCGCCCTACAAATTTTATTCTGCCGCGATTTTACAGCGGGCGGCCACAGGCCGCCCCTACAAGGATTTACCGGATCAGGGTGTTCTCCATGGGGATTTCCTCCCGAGTCTCCTGGGCGGAGAAGTAGTAGCTCAGCACGTCGGCGCAGAGCTGGGACACGTCGCCCCCGCCCTCGCCGTGCTCCACCACCATGGAGACGGCGATCTCCGGGTCGTCGAAGGGGGCGAAGCAGACAAAGACGGAGTGGGCGTTGGAGCTGGTGCCGCCGGTCTGGGCGGTGCCCGTTTTCGCGCCCACCTGGAAGGGCAGGTCCTGGAAGGCCTGGCGGACGGAGCCCTGGGTGGTCAGGGTCAGCATGCCGGCCTTTACGGCGCTGAGGTTCTGGGGCTGGATGTCGATGGTGCCCAGCACCTGGGGCTGGTAGCTGTAGACCACCTGGGTGAAGTCGCTGGATTTCACCTCTTTCAGCAGGTGGGCGGCGTTGCGGGTGCCGCCGTTGACCAGGGTGGCGATATAGTTGGCCAGCTGGAGGGGGGTTACCTGGGTGCTCTCCTGGCCGATGGCCACCGACAGGGTATTGCCCTCGTACCAGGTTTGGCCCACCGACTCGGTGTACTCCCGGCTGGCCATCACGCCCCGGCGCTCGTCCAGCTCCACGCCCGTGCTCTGGCCCAGGCCGAAGCGGGAGGCGTAGTCCACCAGCCGGTCGATGCGCAGCTGGCGGCCCACGTCAAAGAAAAAGTAGTTGCAGGACACCTCAATGGCCTTGGACACGTTGATCAGGCCGTGCCTGCCCCCAAACTGGCGGTAATACCAGCACATGGGGCCGTTGGGGCCGTAGTAGTTGTACTGGCCCTCGGTGAGGATTTTGGTGCTGGGGGTGATGATCTCCTCCTCCAGGCCGGCGATGGCGGTAATCATCTTAAAGGTGGAGCCGGGGGGGTAGGCCCCCTGGAAGGCCCGGTTGACAAAGGGGGTCAGGGGGTCGTTGCCTTTCTCGGCCAGCTCCGCGCCGTAGTTGGACAGGTCGAAGGTGGGGTAGGAAGCGGCGGTGAGGACCTCGGCGTTTTTCACGTCCAGGACCACGCAGGCGGCCCCCTCCGCCCCGGCCTCCTGGCGCTGTGGCATGGCCTCGGCGAAGAGGTTCTCCACATAGGCCTGGAGCCCGATGTCCAGGGTGAGCATCACGTTGCCCCCCGGCTTGGGCTCGGACTGCCATGTCTCTGAAACGATCTTCCCCTTGGTGTTCCGCTCCACCGCCTTCACCCCGGAGGAGCCACGGAGGTAGGGCTCGAAGGCCTGCTCCGCCCCGCCCCGGCCCACGGTGTCGTTCATCTGGTAGTCGCCCACCCCGTCCCCGTCCAGGTCCAGGTTGGTGTAGTACTCCACCTCCTCGGCGTAGATGGGGGTCACCCGGCCCAGCAGGTGGGCGGCGTATTTGGTGTGGTACTGGCGGACGGTGGTGGCCTCCACCACCACCCCGGGCAGGCCCTGCTCCTTCACCCGGGAAATAAAGTCGATGTCCACGTCGGAGGCGAAGACATACTCGTTGGCCATATACACCTCCTGGGAGCGGAGGTACAGCTCGTAGAGCACCCCCGCCGCCGCCCGGGCGTCCGAGGGGGGCATGTCGCCGATGTTCAGCTCAGGGACGGATTCCCCGGCCTTCTCCGCCGCCTTTTTGTCCACCGCCCCCCCGCCCTGGAGCTTGAAGCTGGCGCACATCATCCCCAGCAGCTGCCGGGCGTTGGGCAGGGGCCGGGGGCCCTCCTCCTGCTTGGGGGCCTCCTCCTTCTGCCCGCCCTTGAGGAAAGCCTTGAGCTTGTCCATCAGGCTGGGCTCCTTGGCCGGGGCGGACTCCCCCGCCGGCTCCGGGTCCTGGGTGGGGTCGTCGATCCAGCCCATCTTGACCGACAGCCGGCCCAGCCGGGTGAGGGTCTTCACCAGGTTCCCCTCATCGTCCAGCTGGGCCGCGTAGAAGGGGTCGCTGGTGGTGAAGGTGAAGGGCTCGGTTTTGCTGATGGGCAGATTGTCGGTCCACTCCACCCCCTCCGCCTGGGCGCAGCGGATCAGGGCCAGGATGGTGTCGTTGCGGGCGTCCTCCATAAGGCTGGTGTCCAGCGACACCTGGTAGATGACCCGGTTGGACACCAGCACCTGGCCGTTCCGGTCCAGAATCTGGCCCCGGCTGGCCTCCACGGTCTGAGTCTCCGCGATTTTCAGCTGTGTCTTCTCAAGGTAGACGTCGCCGTTGTTGATTTGCAGGTCGTACAGGGTGGCGCCCATGGCGGTGACCATCAGGGCCAGCAGCAGCGCCATGGCCCAGACCCGGCGGTGGAATTGTTTGATGTTCATAGGGTTCTCCTTCGTGTGGGGCAAAGCAAAGATGGCTGCGTAGGGGCGGACATTGTCCGCCCGCTGTAATTCGGCGGATTTCCATAAAATGCGGACGCGCAATGCGCGCCCCTACAGGCCTACGCCAGCCGGTTCCCGCCTACCTTGTGGTAGATGGCCCGGAAGAGAAGCCACACAGGGGGGGTCCAGGCCAGGGACCAGAGGAATTCGGGCGCGGCCACCTGGAGCAGGTCGGACAGGCTGGCGGCGTTGATAAACAGCCGCTGGGCCACCCGGAGCAGGTCCAGCAGGCCCAGCACCCCGGCGGAGCAGAGCAGACAGCCCAGAAAGGACTGGCTCAGGGCGTACTGGGACACAGCCCCCATGGCCATCCCGGCCAGAGCCAGAAAGAACACCTGGCCCCCAAAGCCGCCGGGGTAGGCCAGCTCCCACAGCAGGCCCACCGCCAGCCCGAAGCCGGTGCCGGAGTAGGCCCCCTCCAGCACTGCCACCGCCGCCACCGCCAGGGGCAGCAGCATGGGCACGGTGCCCCACAGGGGCATGCGGGGGAGGATGTAGGCGTCCAGCAGCCAGATGGGCAGCAGCCCCAGGGCGTAGACAGTCCATTTGCGGATGAAATCCCGTCGGGTCATGGCAAAGCGCTCCTTGCTCGGCGTAGGGCCACGACTTGTCGTGGCCGCCTATACCGGAATACGGCGTTGGCGTTGCGCCGTGGTTATGGCGGCGGGCCGTGGTTTTGGCGGTAGGATGCGGACACGGCAAGCCGTGTCCCTACTCCACGATCTCAAAATCCTTGATGACGAACACCTTGATGAGCGCGTCCAGGTCCACGGCGGGCTTCACCACGGCGTAGCGGGTCTGGCCGGAGGGGTCGGTAAAGACGCCCTCCACCTGGCCCACCACCAATCCGGAGGGGAAGACCTCCCCCCGGCCGGAGGTAAGCACCTCGTCGCCTGAGACGAGCTGGGCCCCCTCGGGCAGGTAGTTCAGCTTCAGCCGGTCCTGGTTCATCAGGGAGAAGTCCCCCTCCAGCACCCCGGCGCTGTAGGTGCGGTTGACGATGCCGCCCATCTGGGTGTCGGTGTTGATGATGGTGGACACAGTGGACCAGTTGAGCCCCGTCTTGGACACCACCCCAACCAGCACGCCCATCTCGGTGACCACGCAGTCCCCCGCCTGGATGCCGCTGGAGGAGCCCTTGCTCAGGGTCAGGGTGGACTCCCAGTTGGAGGTGGACCGGGCGGTGACCCGGGCGCCCTCAAAGACGAAGTCCCGCCGCCGGGCCTGGAGGTTCAGCAGCTCCCGGAGCTGTTCGTTCTCCCGGCTGGCCTCCTCGCCCTCACGGACCTGCTCCTCCAGCTCACCCACCCGGACCCGGAGGCCGTTCAGCTCCTGCTCCAGCTCGCCGTAGTGGAAGATATAGGTATAGACCCCCTCCACCCAGTCGGCGGCGGCGGTGACGCCCCCCCGCAGGGGGCTGACGATGGTGTTGGTGAGGTTGGACAGGGGGTCGGCCTGGCCGCCCATGACAACGGAGAGGACCCCGATGAGGATGGACAGCAGCAGGGCGATCACCAACAGCAGTATTCCGTTTTGCCGGAGGAAATCCTTCACTTCACAAACTCCTTCTCCGCCGCCAGGGCCAGGGGGTCGACGCCAAAGCTTTTCAATATCCGGCCCAGCCGGCACACCGGCAGGCCCATCACGTTGTAGTAGTCGCCCGTAATGCCCTCCACCAGCAGGGAGCCATAGCCCTGGATGCCGTAGGCCCCGGCCTTGTCCATAGGCTCGCCGGTGGCCGTGTAGCGGGCGATGTCCTCCGCCGCCAGGGGGCGGAACCGGACCGGGGTGGCCTCGTGCTCCGTTACCGCCCTCCCGCCCTGGCGGACGGTGACCCCGGAGTAGACCACGTGCTCCCGGCCGGACAGCTCCGCCAGCATTTGGACGGCTTCCTCCCCGCTCCGGGGCTTGCCCAGTATCCGGCCGTCGATGGACACCACTGTGTCGGCGGCGATGACCAGTGCGCCAGGGTAGGCGGCCGCAACCTCGGCGCACTTGCGCCGGGACAGCTCCTCCACCAGCTCCCCGGGGGAAAGGCCGGGGCGGGCCGCCTCCTCCCCCTGCGCCGGGATGACCTCAAATTCCTGAATCCCCATCCGCTCCAGCAGCTCCCGCCGCCGGGGGGATTGGGAAGCGAGTATGATTTTCATAGCTTCACCTCATAGTTCGGTTTCGGGTCGTCGGTGAGGCCCAGCAGATAGTCGGCGGAAACCCCGTAGTGTTCGCAGATCAAGGCGATGCGCTCGGCGGAGGTGGTGCGGTTGCCCCGCTCTATCTCACTGACCTGGTTTTTTTTAATGCCAAGCTGGTTCGCAAGGACGGCTTGTGTTTCGCCAGAAGCCTTCCGCAATTCAGAGATACGCTGGCCAAATAATTCTTTTGAAAACATAAAACGCTCCTTGACAAAACCACTATAAATGGTTATAATGAAGGGGACCACTAAAAGTGAACAGAGGAGAGAAGACAGGATGGAAAGTATCATCGAGACATTATACATCAATCTAAATAGACCGCAAGCCCCCGAAGGCCCGGAACTGGAGAAAGATAGGGAAGAATACTTCAAAATGTGCGAAATTCTTAAAGAGCAGTACGGCCTGGAGTTTGTTGACCGGATGTTTGCCTTGCGAAGGCGCATTGAAGGACACCATGGAGAGGAGGAGTTTTCTTTTGGCTTCCAAGCCTGCGCCCGGTTGATGTTGGAGGTGTTGGGCCCGGTTTTGTAGGGCGCGACGACCCGGCGCGCCGCCCCCACCGTCCCCGCCGCGCGGACAAGGCTCCCTCCCTGAGGGAGCTGTCAGCGAAGCTGACTGAGGGAGTCGCCCCGGACTCGGCTGACTGAGGGAGCCGCCAAGGCCCTGCAGACCTCCGGAGGACTCCCTCCGACGCGGCTTCGCCGCGCCACCTCCCTCGGAGAGGGAGGCTTTGCCCTGCGGGGGACGAGGGGCGGGCGGACAATGTCCGCCCCTACAGATTCCAGTCAATCTTGTCCTCGTTGGCGCACACCCGGCGCAGCTCGTCCCGGACCTCCATCAGGGCGAAGCCCAGCAGGTTCGCCCCCCGCCACGCGGTGGGATTTTCGGCGTTTTCGTTGGCCTTGCCCATGCCGATGCCCCAAATGCGGTCCCGGGGGCTGGCTTCTACCAGAATTTTATCCCCGGTGCGCAGTAAAAAGTCCTTTAGCTTGGGATTTTGCAGGAATTTTTGAAAATTCCCCGTCAAAACGATGGTGTGCTTGCACTTGTCCCACTCGGCCTGGTCAAAGTGCTTGACCTCCCGGCCCAGGGCCTTGATCTTCCCCTGGGACCTGGCCGCCATAATTTTCTCCAGCGCCTCCTTGTCCCCGAACAGCCGGGCCTTCTCCGCCATCATGAACTGCTCCATACAGCAGTAGCGCTGGGCCTCCACCCAAAACTCCGCCATCCACCACTGGCTCAGGCAGGTCTCGGTGATGCGGCCGTCCGGCTCCGGGGTGTGGCCCCAGAAGTGGACCCATTTCAGCTTTTTGCC